>NZ_JAPWAR010000032.1:0-22000 GCF_041433025.1 Prevotella sp. 20925_1_30
GGAGAAATACTTCAGAAAAGCCATCTAGACCTCTATCGACGGCATATTGCTTCGAAGGTATAAAAGAGAGGTTATATAATTGTTCGCGAAGAATCTTGATTTTGTTCGCGAACAATTTCGATTTTCTTCGCGAAGAATTTAGAGTGCCTCTTATTACAATGTAATAAAGGTAAAATAAAAGAACGATAGAAGTTATGGTTTCTATCGTTCTTTGTTTATGTAAGGAGAGGTTTTGATTAGAACTAAAGAGTGTGTGTTAAGTTCGATAATAAGGTCGAAAACAAGTAAACACATAAACTTTCAGGTGCTGACAGCTATTCTTTAAATAATTGAAGGGCATAATCAATTTGGGTATCTTTCCCTGATAAGAAGTCATTGACCTTCATTGGTACTAAATAGTTCGGGCTTATTCCTTTCCCTTCTAATGGGAAACCCTTAGGAGAGGTACCTGACGAATGTCCTACAGGAAGTCGATAGAATATTCCGTGTGATGTCTTAAAAAGACAAATAATACCACCAGTATCACCAGCTGAAGATGTACCAACCAACACGGCATCACCACTTTCTTTCATTGTAATGAGAAAAGTCTCAGCTGAAGAACAAGAATAATGACCCATCAAGATGATTACTTTTCCCTTATAGCTGTTAGTAGAAGGAGATATTGTAGACCCATTCCAAATACGTCGTTTACCTTTTATTAAGTTCTGCGCAATATTATCTCCTATCCAACTGTTACCTCCACCATTCTGACGCACATCAACTATCAAGTATGGAAGTTTGCTTAGATGCTTCAAAGCTTTGGTGAATTCAGTATCAGCATTATCTTGCATACTTTTCACATTTATATATCCAACCCTTGAAGAAACCTCTCTCCAAGTTACGTTTTGTTCCTCTTCCTTTGTGGGAACAGATTTCGATTGCAGATGAATGGTGATAGTTATGGGTCTTCCATGGCGAATAATGCCAAGTGTCTTTATAGGACTTGTATAACTACAGAGTATAGTCAATGCTGATAGTAGATAGCGAGTGGCATCTGTTGAAGCTGAGACATATTTGCTATTATGCATCACCCATTTATTTGTAGGTACACCATCAACAGTTATAATCTCGTCTTTATCTTGCAATCCAGCCTTTATAACAAAGACTGAAGGGTGATTAATAAACACACGATTCTCAATGACTATGATATTATCCCCTTGTATGAACCAAGGATATAGTATGCTTTCATTATTTGCATGAGTGCATTTTAAGTTGGCAAAGAATTCCATTATAAGTAATGAATAAGCTACTTTCGATTGCATGGTGTCAATTCGTTGAAGGCATGTGGTGTGAATCGAATCAAGGTTGATGTGTTTCTTAGTAATATATGGGTATTTCTTTTTGACCTGTTCGAATATCTCTTCGAAATCACTTCGGAAGTCTTTTGGATTGACAGGTATCTTGTCTGCTGTGTAACGCTGAACCTCATCCCAGTCTGCATGCCCATGCGTTGGATACCATCTATTTAGAGCAAACACTGCAAATATAGATACTATTAATCCAAAGGTAACAATCATCAATACAACAGACTTCTTCATAATGCACTTATGTAAAAGTAATGTAATACTAAATCGGTTCATAAGAGAGAAAGCTTTGATTGGTCATAGACTTCCTTTTGAAGCTAAAATATGAGTTGTAAGTGCTTCATACGTTAGACGAAAGGATTTATGAAAATCAGCTTCTAGTTTTCTCTAATGAACCGATTTGAAGATTTATTGAGTATCTTTATAACTTCTCACCATAGCACAAGTCACCAGCATCACCGAAGCCAGGAACAATGTATTTGTGTTCGTTCAATCCCTCATCAATAGCAGCGCACCAAATTGTTGTAGTGTCTTCGGGGAAAGTCTTTTTGATGTGTGCGATACCTTCTGGTGTAGCCAAAAGACAAGCAACATGCACATGACGAGGAGTTCCCTTTGAAAGAATAGCCTTGTAGCCTAACTCCATAGAACCACCAGTAGCCAGCATAGGGTCTGCGATGATAAGTGTCTTACCATTGATGTCTGGTGTAGCAAGATATTCAACGTGAATACCTACCTCGTGATGTGCAGCGTCTTTATACTCACGATAAGCACTGACAAAAGCATTGCCGGCATGGTCAAATATGTTTAAGAAACCATTATGGAAAGGCAATCCAGCACGGAAGATAGTTGCAAGGACAATCTTGTCTGTTGGTATATTGACCTGTGCAGTACCTAATGGGGTAACAACATCCTTTGGTTCGTAGTTTAGTGTCTTAGAGATTTCAAATGCTTCAAACTCTCCAATACGCATCACATTGTTGCGGAAGAGTAAGCGATTCTTTTGGTAGTCTTTGTCACGAATCTCAGCCAGATATTGGTTGATGATGGAGTTCTGTTCTGAAAAATTAATGATTTCCATTTTCTATCTTAGGTGTTATAAGCAAGCAAACTTGCAACTTGCTGTACAAAATTTCGGCAAAAGTAAGAAATAATCTGTAGGTTTGCAAAGTCTAATTTGCAAATGTACACGTGCCTAGAATAATTTTAGTAACTTTAACCATAAGGCAGAATACTTTGATACTTTTTCTATTTGTTTATTTGTTCGTACTTAATATTTATATTACCTTTGCGCTGTCTTTCAATGAGACATCGTGGTAAGGTAAACATTAATTTTCAACTAAATACATTTATAACGAAATGGCAAAGTTTGATAAGAGCGTACTTGAGAAGTACGGTATTACAGGTACAACAGAAGTACTTTACAATCCTTCTTATGAGGTATTGTTCAATGAGGAAACAAAGGAAGGTCTTGAGGGCTATGAGAAGGGTCACGAGACTGAGCTTGGTGCAATCAATGTAATGACTGGTATCTACACTGGTCGTTCTCCTAAGGATAAGTTCATCGTTGATGATGAGAACTCTCACGATACAGTATGGTGGGATTCTGAGGAATACCATAACGACAACCACCGTGCTTCTAAGGAAGCTTGGACAGCTGTTAAGGACATCGCTAAGAAGGAGCTTTCTAACAAGCGTCTTTTCGTAGTTGATGGTTTCTGCGGTACTCACAAGGATACACGTATGAAGATTCGTTTCATCGTTGAGGTTGCTTGGCAGGCTCACTTTGTAACAAACATGTTCATTCGTCCAAAGTCAGAGGCAGACTTCGATCAGGAGCCAGACTTCATTGTTTACAATGCTTCTAAGGCTAAGGTTGAGAACTGGAAGGAGCTAGGTCTTCATTCAGAGACTTGTGTTATGTTCAACGTAACATCTAAGGAGCAGGTAATCGTTAATACATGGTATGGCGGTGAGATGAAGAAGGGTATGTTCTCTATGATGAACTACTTCTTGCCATTGAAGGGTATGGCTTCTATGCACTGCTCTGCTAACACTGACATGAACGGTGAGAACACAGCTATCTTCTTCGGTCTTTCTGGTACTGGTAAGACTACTCTTTCTACAGATCCAAAGCGTAAGCTCATCGGTGATGACGAGCACGGATGGGATGATAAGGGTATCTTCAACTACGAGGGTGGTTGCTATGCTAAGGTTATCAATCTTGACAAGGAGTCTGAGCCAGACATCTACGGTGCTATCACACGTGACGCTCTCCTCGAGAACGTAACAGTTGACGAGAATGGTAAGATTGACTTCGCTGATAAGAGCGTAACTGAGAACACTCGTGTTTCTTACCCAATCTACCACATTAAGAACATCCAGCGTCCTGAGTCTCAGGGTCCAGCTGCTAAGCAGGTTATCTTCCTTTCAGCTGATGCATTCGGTGTATTGCCTCCAGTATCTATCTTGACTCCAGAGCAGACTAAGTACTACTTCCTCTCTGGTTTCACAGCTAAGTTGGCTGGTACAGAGCGTGGTATCACTGAGCCTACTCCAACATTCTCTGCTTGCTTCGGTCAGGCATTCTTGGAGCTCCACCCAACAAAGTATGCTGAGGAGTTGGTTAAGAAGATGCAGCAGAGTGGTGCTAAGGCTTACTTGGTTAACACTGGTTGGAATGGTACAGGCAAGCGAATCTCTATCCGCGATACTCGTGGTATCATCGACGCTATCTTGAACCACTCAATCGATGCTGCTCCAACAAAGCAGATTCCTTACTTCGACTTCACTGTTCCTACAAAGCTCGAAGGTGTTGCAACTGACATTCTCGATCCACGTGACACTTACGCTGATGCAGCTCAGTGGGATGAGAAGGCTAAGGACCTCGCAGCTCGCTTCATCAAGAACTTCAAGAAGTACGAGAACAACGAGGCTGGTAAGGCACTCGTAGCAGCTGGTCCACAGCTCTAAATCTTGTAGTTACAGGATTGTAACTAATACGATAAATATAAGTCCTATCCGCAGTTACCGCGGATAGGGCTTTTCGTTTAATACATGTACTGTTAATTTGCTTTAGATAGATAACCTTTAATCAAAGAACAAAAATAACTAATAATTCCTATGTAAATCTACCTTTTTTATTTAAATTTGTCACGATATGAATTAAAAGAAGCCTATTGATGGATAAAGTATAATGTTTAATTAACGTAAGGAGATAATTTTATGAAGAAGATTTATTTTGTATTAATAGCTTTGCTAGCATGTTTATTTACCGCTTGTCACGATAAAGAGGAAGAGAAAATGATAGATGAATTCTTAACTTTTGATAAGGAGGATGTTACTGTTTCAAATGCTTCAAATTCGTTTATACTTTATGCAAAATTTGGTGATTGGCGTGGCATAGATAACATAACGTTTATACAGGATGGCGTAAAGAATATGGTTGTGCCTGATTTCGTTGGTGACAAAGACCAAGATCCTTCAGAGAAATATCACAAAGGCGTTCTGAATAACTGGTCGGCTGACTGGATAGTAGTGCAACAGACGAATAATAGCAAAGAGATGAAAGTGTATGTAAAGACGAATCGTAGTCACAAGGAGCGTACTGCTATACTTTCTGTAGACGGATGGAATTGTAAACGTTCAGTAAAAATAACGCAGTTAGCTACTCCTAATTAAAACTTCCTGTGTTCTTTTTATATTTATACCAAAGAGAGGATGTGTCAAATAGGCACATCCTCTTTTCGTTACGGCTAATATGGATTGATGTAACCTAATACTTACACCTTGTTTTGCCCCCTCTCTTCGTCTTGATATTAGCTTTTAGCTTTAACAGGAGCTAATATCATCATACTTACATACGCATTCTGTGTTGAGTTTATGCGTATCTTGTTTTATTTTTATACGTATTGCGCATTTGCGGAATACGTATGTTTTTGTATTATCTAAGCGTGATAAAGTATTATCAGACTTAGATAAAGTATTATCACGCTTAGATAATTAATTATCACGCTTAGATAATAACGCTGGATGCGTACAAAAGAAATACGGAACCAATGAAAAAACAATCGGAAAGCAAGGAAAAAGAATGGTAATACATATATCTTTCGTTATTACTATTTATTCTTTAAGATTGCTACAGGGGTTTCCGCTGATCGTGTACGGGCGTTGCTGTCGTCCTCACTTTGGTACTTGGGAGCGTTCCCTTTCGATATTGACGATTCTAATACTATAGAAATACGAATCTTCTATATAATACTAAACAAACTTAAAAATCTGATGTATAAATCCATATTTTACATAATTAACCCCGTAAAAGATGTTTAGTCTGAAGATTTCTGATTAAATTTGCAGCTAAATTCAATTATTAGTATCTGATGCGTAATAAGATATATACTCTTGTAGGCCTTGTATTGGCAACTTTGATGATGACATCTTGTCTGAAGGATGATGACAATGATGATAATGGCTCAAGTTTTAGAGATACAGCTATAACAGGGTTTACTCTGGGGCAGCTGAAAGTAAAACGTGATACGCTTACGAAGTCTGGGAAGGATAGTACTTTCTATGCTAAATATGAAGCAAAGAATCTTAGGTTCTATATTGATCAAGCGCAGGGGCTGGTTTATAATGTGGACTCTCTGCCTTATGGAACTGATGTGGCGCACGTTTTGGCTACAATAACAACCAAGAACTCTGGTACAGTTACAATCCTTTCTCAACAAGGAGATAAGCAGACTTACTTTTCTCCGAATGATTCAATTGATTTCACTTCTCCCCGCTCGTTCCGTATCTACTCTAATGCACGGGATACTTATCGTGATTATAAGATATCGGTGAATATGCATAAGCAGAAGGGCAATGTATTCTCTTGGGTAAGTATGCAGGGTAATAGTAATTTCGGTGCTTTCACGGCGATGAAGGCTGTAAGTAATAAGGATAAGATATTTGTGTTTGGAACAGATGGAACACAGACGAAGGGGTATGTGACGGCGCAGAATGATGGTAATCATTGGGCTTTGTTGTCTCAGTCTTTCTCTACACAGGCTTATCAGAGCGTATTGGTCAAAGAGAATAAGTTATTTATCTTAGATAGTGGTCGAATCCTTAGTTCTTCTGATGGTAACGCTTGGACTCAAGTGGGTACGAATACGAACTTGAAGCAGTTGGTGGCTGCATCTTCTTCGGAGCTATTTGCTTTGACAACAGCTGGGAGTTTAGTTCGTTCGCAAGATAATGGGGCGACATGGAATGTTGAGACTCTCGATGATAACGCTTCTCTTCTCCCTGTGAGCAATATCAATTATGCCTTGTTGAGCAACAATGACGCTGATGATATGAGTCGTGTTTTGCTAGTGGGGACAGCTGCTAGTGGGAATAAGACAGTTACTTGGACAAGGCTTTCCTATAAGAATCGTCCAACGGCAGACGATACTTGGAATTATGTAGAGAATGCAGCAACTAAGTTCCTATTGCCTGCTTATCGCCATCTTACAGTTGTCAATTATGATGGTGCTGCATTAGCTATGGGCGTGGATCATAGTGGCAAATTCGGTTCTATGTTATTGTCTCGTGATGCAGGAATTGTATGGAATAGCGATAAAGATTTTAGCTATCCACTGAATGCACAACCCGCTAATACATTTACAGCAACGGTTGACGCAGATGCTTACATTTGGATGATTAGCGGTAGTAAGGTTTGGCGTGGAAGGCTCAATAGAGTGGGTTGGAAGTTGAATCAAGAGCGTGCTGCAGAGTAAGTTCTAAGGCTGAGTAAGATGAAAAAGACCATCATTAGCGTTCTTCTCCTTTTAGCAACAACATCTTTGTGGGCACAGAGTGACCCTGAATATAAGATGGAGTTAGGAGCGGGTGTTGGCTTGATGGGCTATCTTGGCGACTTCAATGAGTCTTTAACAAAAGACTTGCAACCAATGGGGACAGTGCTTGCCAGATATAATTTCAATCCTTATATGGGTTTGAAGATGAATGTCTCTTTTGGCAAGATGAAAGGTTCTTCAGTTGATGCAAAGACTTATTATCCTCGATTTGCCACGACACCTTATCTATTCAATAACTCTTTGGTAGATGTAGGCGTGGCTTATGAATATAACTTCTTGCCATATGGAACGGGTAAAGATTATCGTGGCGCACAACGTTTGTCACCTTATGTAACAATAGGACTGGGTGCCACGTATGTTAAGATAGAGAATGGTAATCGTAGTTCCGCATTCTCGGCTAACCTTCCTATTGGCGTTGGCGTTAAGTATAAGGTTGGTGATCGAACGAATATCGGACTAGAGTGGGCGATGCATTTCTCTCTCTCTGACGAACTAGATGGGCAAAGAGATCCCTACGGAATAAAGAGTAGTGGATTGTTTAAGAATACAGATAGCTATTCAACACTTCAATTGACGTTCAGCTATAGCTTTATGACCAAGTGCCGAACATGTCACAATGAAGATGAATAAGATGGCTAGATAAGGAATAGTAAGAAAGGTTATTTTCTTCATATATAATCATGGTGGAAGAATTAGACATGACACGGATTCCAGAACACATTGCTATCATTATGGATGGTAATGGGCGCTGGGCAACGGAGCGTAATAAGCCCCGTTCTTATGGACATCAAGCAGGAGTGGAGACGGTTCGCCGTATTACTTCTGAGTGTGTACGTCTGGGTGTGAAGTATCTAACGCTTTACACCTTCTCTACAGAGAATTGGAGTCGGCCTTCTGATGAGATTGCTGCATTGATGGGGCTGGTCTTGACTTCTTTAGAAGATGAAATCTTTATGAAGAATAATGTTCGATTCCGTGTGATAGGTGATATTGGTCGATTGCCTATAGAGGTGCAACAGAAACTCAAAGAGACGGAAGAACATACGGCGAAGAACTCTGCTATGACAATGGTTGTTGCTCTTAGTTATAGTTCACGGTGGGAGATCACTAAGGCGGTACAGGATATTATTGCAGAAAATCAGGGCAATGAAAAAGTAACGCTACGTCCCGAAATGATAACAGAAGAGTTACTCAGTAAGCACATGCAAACCAACTTTATGCCTGATCCAGACCTTCTAATAAGGACAGGTGGTGAGCTTCGTATTTCTAATTACCTTCTTTGGCAGATAGCCTATTCAGAGCTTTACTTCTGTGATACCTATTGGCCAGACTTTGGGGAAGACGATTTACAACATGCTATATATAGTTTCCAAAAGAGACAACGTCGTTTTGGAAAGACAGAGAGACAGATAGAAGAAAACGAAAACAAATAAGTTACGCAATATAGATGACGAAGATAAATAAGGTGTTGATGCTTCTTGCTCTCACTTCTGGAATGACTCTAACGGTGAGCGGACAAGAGAAGATCGTTAATCCAGATATAACTTATTCTGGTAATCCGCATACTTATAAGCTTGCAGGACTGGCAGTCAGCGGTATTGATGGTTATGAGGATTATGTACTTACGGGTATTTCTGGGCTCAGCATTGGGCAGGAGTTGGAGGTACCAGGAACGGCTATCACTGATGCGGTGAAACGTTATTGGAAGCATGGACTCTTCTCTGATGTATCCATCAGTGCAGATTCTATCGTCGGTGATAATATTTACTTGAGAATTAATCTCTTGCCACGACCACGTATCTCAACCATCAATTACAATGGTTTGAAGAAGAGTGAACGGGATGATATGGAGAAGAAGTTGGGCTTACTGAAAGGTGGTCAGATTACTCCTAATATGATTAGTCGTGCCAAGATACTTGCTAAGAAGTACTTTGATGATAAGGGATATAAGAATGCCGAGATAAATATTCTCCAGCGTGATGATGTTGCGAATAAGAATCAGGTCATACTTGATATTGATGTAGATAAGAAGGAGAAACTAAAGGTTCGCAATATTATCATTGAAGGGAATGAGCAACTTCCAATAAAGAAGATCAAGGGTTCTTTCTTCTCAAAGGGTGCTTTCGCTAAGACACATGAAGCAGGAAAGCTTGGCAATTTACTGAAGTCAAAGAAGTTCACACCCGAGCGTTGGGCTGAAGATAAGAAGAATCTCATTACCAAATATAATGAGTTTGGTTTCCGTGATGCCACTATCTTGAAGGATAGTGTGTGGAATGTTGATCCAAAGCATGTGGATATCTATGTAAAGGTAAACGAGGGTAAGAAGTATTATATTCGTAATATCTCTTGGGTCGGAAACACTGTTTATTCAACTGATTATCTATCTCGTTTGCTTGGAATGAAGAAAGGTGACGTTTATAACCAGACTTATCTAAGTAAGCGACTCTCACAAGATGAGGATGCTGTTGGTAATGAGTATTGGAATAATGGTTATCTCTTCTATAGGCTTGAGCCAACTGAGGTGAACATTGTCGGCGACTCCATAGACCTTGAGATGCGTATCACGGAAGGACAGCAGGCACATATTAATCGTGTGAAGATTAATGGTAACGACCGACTCTATGAGAATGTTGTTCGTCGTGAGTTGCGTACAAAGCCTGGTGACCTATTCTCTAAAGAAGCTCTTCAGCGTTCCGCCCGCGAGTTAGCATCAATGGGTTATTTTGATCCAGAAGCTATCAACCCTGTTCCTGAACCTAATTACGAAGATGGAACAGTGGATATCAATTATAATTTGAAACAGAAGTCTAACGACCAAGTTGAGCTTTCTCTGGGTTGGGGACAGACGGGTGTTATCGGGCGAGTAGGCTTGAAATTAACTAATTTCTCAATGGCTAATCTCCTCCGTAGAAACCGTGAACATCGTGGTATTATGCCTATCGGTGATGGTGAGACATTATCTTTGGGAGCACAGACGAATGGTACTTATTACCAATCTTACAATGTTCAGTATTCAACCAACTGGCTTGGTGGTAAGCGTCCTATCCAATTCAATGTGGGTGTCTCTTATTCAAAGCAGACTGATGTATCAAGTAATTACTACAACCAGTCGCTGTTGAACAACTATAACAATTATCGTTACGGTTACGGAAACTATAATTACAATAGTTATGAAAACTATTATGATCCAGACAAGTACATTAAGTTGTTGAGTGTTTATGCTGGTTGGGGAAAACGTTTGAGTTGGCCTGATGATTACTTCACATTGTCTTTACAGTTGCAATATCAGCGTTATATGTTGCGTAACTGGCGATACTTCCTCATGCCAACAGGCACATCTAACAACTTGAACTTGACTGTAGCACTGAATAGAACATCTACTGATAACCAACTCTTCCCACGTCGTGGTTCAGAGTTCTCAGCATCTTTGACGATTACTCCGCCATGGTCTAAGTGGGATGGTAAGGACTATGCTCACTTGGCAACGAATCCTAATTCGCCTAATTACTCAAAGGAGCAACAAGAGAAGTATCACTGGATAGAGTATCACAAGTGGAAGTTTAAGGCACGAACCTTTACAGCTCTCAGTAGTGGTCAGAAGTGTTTCGTCTTGGTTACTCGTGTTGAGTTAGGTCTATTGGGCAGCTATAACAGGAATAAGAAGAGCCCATTTGAAACCTTCTATATGGGTGGTGATGGTATGAGTGGATACTCCAGTGGCTATGCAGAAGAGACTATCGGATTGCGTGGTTATGAGAATGGAGCACTCACACCTTCATACGAAGTACAAGGTTACGCATACGACCGCTTCTCTCTAGAGTTGCGTTATCCGTTCCTCTTGGGCAATACAACTATCTATGGTTTGGGCTTTGTTGAGGCTGGTAATGCATGGTCAGAAACAAGTAAGTTCAATCCATTTGACATGAAACGTTCTGCTGGTCTTGGTGTCCGTATATTCCTTCCAATGGTTGGTATGATGGGTATCGACTGGGCATACGGATTTGATACAGTCTTTGGAAAGAAGGGTGGAAGCCAGTTCCACTTCATCCTTGGACAAGAGTTCTAAGGCTTGACTCTTTGAACATGGATCTTTGATCATTGACCTTGTAATGTTGGTCTTTGAGCGTTGAGAGATTGTTTTCATAAAACAGAAACGTTAGATTTGATTTTAATAATAAGAAGAATGATGAATAAAAAGAAGATATTAAACAGCGTTTTGAGGTATGTTTTACCTCTTTACCTTTTCACTCTTTTACCTTTATCAGCCTCTGCACAGAAGTTTGCACTCATTGATATGGAATATATCCTTAAGAATGTGCCAGCTTACGAACGTGCGAATGAGCAGTTGAATCAGGTTAGTAAGAAGTGGCAAGCAGAGGTTGAGGCTTTGAATACAGAAGCTGCAACCATGTACAAGAACTATCAGAACGAAGTAGTATTCCTCTCTCAAGACCAGAAGAAGAAGCAACAAGATGCTATCTTGGCGAAAGAGAAGCAAGCATCTGACCTCAAACGTAAGTACTTTGGACCAGAGGGTGAGCTCTTCAAGAAGCGCACTAGTTTGATAACTCCTATACAAGATGAGATTTATAATGCCGTCAAGGACATCTCAGATCAGCGTGGATATAGTCTTGTTATCGACCGTTCTAGCAATGCTTCTGGCATTATATATGGGTCACCTAAGGTTGATATCAGCAATGAAGTATTACAGAAGTTAGGTTATGCTTACCAATAATATAAGGTGAGACAACCGATACTCATAGAATCACAAGAACGTTTATAAGAAAACAAAAACATAAACTATTAAAACAATAAAAGCAATGAAAAAGTTATTTTTGATGTTGATGCTCTGTGCACCAATGACCTTGTTTGCACAGAAGTTTGGTCACCTTGATTCACAAGCTCTACTCCAGTCTCTTCCAGAGGCAACAGCAGTTCAGAGCAAGTTGGAGGCTAAAGGTAAGGAATACCAGAAGCAGTTGGAAGACATGCAAGCAGAGTTGCAGCGTCAGGCTGAGGCTTATGACAAAGCAAAGAGTACAATGAATGCAACAAAGCAGGCAGAAACAGAGAAGAATCTGCAGGATATGTATACAAAGATTCAGCAGACTGCTCAAGATAACCAAAAGGCTTTCAACGAGGAGCAGCAGAAGCAACTCGGTCCTGTACTTGAGAAAGTTCGCAATGCGATTGCAGCTGTTGCAAAGGCAGGAAACTATGTTTACATCATGGAGAAAGCTAATGGTCAGCCATTGTATATCAATGAGGCACTCAGCAAGGATGTAACAGCTGAGGTTAAGGCTCAATTGGCTAAGATGAAGTAAAAGCATGTACGGGAGTCTTTGCCCGTGTTAATATGCCTCTAGAGAGTCGACTCTCAAGAGGAGATAAGGGTGAGGTCACCGCACGAATTAGTATTCTTGCGTTGACCTCATTATTTGTATTTACATATAGAAGAGATAATAATTAGTAGGATGAAAAAGCTATTCTTTTCCTTTGCTTTGATGTTGTTACCACTCTTAGCAGTCGCACAACAAACTACTCCAAGCCTAAAGTTCGGTTACTTTAGTTATGAGAAGGTATTGCACGCAATGGCAGACTATGCCACAGCAACACGTAGTTTGAATGACTTAAAGGCGAAATATGATGCAGAAACAAAGCGTTCGGCTGATGACTTCAACAATCGTTATGAGGATTTCCTTGATGTTCAGCACAAGTTAGAACCCTCTATTCTCCGTAAGCGGCAAGCAGAGTTAGAGGAGTTGATGGACCGCAACATCGCCTTTCGTAAGGAGACTGATCGTCTCTTAAAGAAGGCTGAAGCAGATATCTATGCGCCTGTTCGTAAGAAACTAGACAATACTGTTCGTGAGATGGGTAAGGAGAGTGGGTACGCCTTCATTCTTAACTCAGACAATAACAACCTTCCGTTTGTGAATACAGCCATAGGAGAAGACATCACAGATGCACTTATCTCTGTGCTTAAGTAGATTGTATTCAAGTGTCTGAAACCATTAATAAGCAAAACGATAGAGCCTTAAAGCCCTATTTAATAACGATTTGATAAAGAGGATAATGTCACAATATTCGCAACAGCCAGGCCCTATTGGCGTGTTTGACTCTGGTTATGGCGGGTTAACCATTCTGCATGGTATCCGCCAGTTATTGCCTGATTACGATTATATCTACCTTGGAGATAATGCCCGTGCACCTTATGGTTCACGTTCATTTGATGTTGTTTACCAATTTACACGGCAGGCTGTAATGAAACTCTTTGAGTCTGGTTGTCAGTTAGTGATACTTGGTTGTAACACAGCATCAGCCAAGGCACTACGCAGCATACAGCAGAATGACTTACCCAAACTTGATCCCCAACGCCGTGTGTTAGGTGTGATTCGCCCTACAGCAGAGGTGATAGGCAAACTTACCCACTCACGTCATGTTGGCGTGTTGGCTACAGAAGGGACAATAAAGAGTCATAGCTATAAGCTTGAAATACAAAAGCTATGGAACGACGTGACGGTGACGGGTATTCCTTGTCCGCTTTGGGTGCCTATCATTGAGAACAATGAAGCAGATACTCCAGGTGCTGATTACTTCGTGAAGAAGCGTATAGACCTTATCTTAGAACGTGATCCACAAATTGATACGCTCATTCTTGGCTGTACGCATTATCCCATCCTCATGCCTAAAATACGGAAGCATGTTCCAGAGAATGTGCAGATTGTTGCACAAGGCGAGTATGTTGCTAAGAGCTTACAAGACTATTTACGACGCCATCCAGATATGGAGCAGCGATGCACGAAACATGGAACTGTGAGGTATCTAACGACAGAGAACCCAGAGAAGTTCAAAGAGAACGCTCAAATCTTCATCCATGAGGAAGTCAATGTGGAGCATGTGGATTTGGAGTAAAGCAATAAAAGCAAGGGGAGTATCGTTAGATAAGAACCAAAAAGATAGATAATGAAGAAATTAACCATACTATGCCTCTTGGCGATAGTAGCCCTGATAACAGCCTGTTCGGACGATGATACATTTACAATATCACGTTCGAACTTGTTGTCTTTCTCATCGGATACATTGAAGTTAGATACCACTTTCTCTAATGTCCCTACATCCACAAAGACTTTCTGGGTGTATAATCATTCTGGAGATGGGCTGCGAGTAACCAGCGTCCGTCTATCACAAGGCAATCAAACAGGGTTCCGTGTGAATGTTAGTGGAGACGAGTTGAATGCTGCTAATGGCTATCAAGTGAAAGACTTAGAGGTGAGAAACAAGGATAGCATTCGTGTCTTTGTGGAAATGACATCGCCTCTGAATAATGGAACTAGTCCACAGGAGATAGCAGATAACCTTATATTTACGCTCGAGAGTGGCGTTCAGCAGCGTGTAGTCCTTAGTGCTTACAGCTGGGATGCGCAACTTCTAAAGGGTTTGAAGGTTACTAGTAATATGACATTAACAGGCTCTAAGCCCATTGTCTTACAAGATACTCTGAAGGTAGAAGCGGGTGCAACGCTTACAATACCAGCTGGAACGACACTTTACTTCTCGCAGAAAGCATCGCTGGAAGTGTATGGCTCGTTGCGATGTGAGGGTACGGCTAATCAGCCCGTGGTGTTGCGTGGTGACCGATTAGACCGCCTCTTCCCTTATCTTCCCTATGATCATGTGAGCGGACAATGGCAAGGAATACACTTCCATGCCGATAGTTACGATAATGTCATTAGTCATACCGACCTCCATTCAGCTTATAATGGTATCGTGTGTGACGCTGCCAACACCTCACAAAACAAACTTACACTGGCTAACTCGACCATACATAATTGTCAAGGATATGGTTTGAAGGCTGTAAATAGTAAGGTGGAAGCCTATAATACACAATTCTCTAACACATTGATGGACTGCGCCTCCTTCCTTGGTGGGCACATTACGCTGACTCATTGCACCTTTGCTCAGTTCTATCCTTTCGATAGTAACCGCGGTGCAGCATTAAGTCTTGGCAATCACGAAGGCGATAAGGACTATCCTTTACAGGCTTTCAACATGGTTAACTCATTGGTAACTGGCTATTCAGAAGACGTCCTCATGGTGTATAACAAGGATGGAGTAGCCGCTAATTATCAGTTCGATCATTGTCTGTTACGTACGCCAAAGCCAAAGGATACCGCTTTGCTCACACATTTTACGGACGTTATTTGGGAGAACACAAAGGACTATCCGGGTGGTGGAGATAAGCAATTTGTCAAGGTCAATGCCGATAAGCAAGACTATGACTTGCACCTTAAAAAGCCAGAGAATAACGTTCTCTCACCTGCTATTGATGCAGGTCGAGTATTAACAGATACACGTTTCGCAACCGATCATGACAGTAAGCAGCGTGATAATAAACCAGATATAGGCTGTTATGAGCTGATAGCTAATTAATCTAGTTAGCCTGATTAGCCTAATTAGTCCTATTTGCCTAATAAGGCTAATAAGCCCAATAACCAATAATAAATATCAACAATGAAGACAATAGATTTAAGTATTAAGATAGGATTCTGCCAACTTGATGAGCTGTCAGAAGAAGAGCAACACCTCATCCAAACTGCGATCTCGGCTACAGGTAACAGCTATTCGCCTTACAGCAAGTTCCGTGTGGGTGCAGCATTGTTGCTCGCTAATGGCGTAGAAGTGATGGGAGCGAACCAAGAGAATGCGGCTTTTCCTTCTGGATTATGCGCTGAACGCTCCGCGATCTTTGCTGCCCAGTCCACTTATCCAGACCAACCTATTACCCTCTTGGCGATAGCTGCGGCTAATGAGTATGGTTTGATGCGTGACCCAATCGTACCTTGTGGCGCTTGTCGACAGGTAATCTTAGAGATAGAAAGTCGTTATAACCAGCCCATTCGTATCCTTCTTTATGGTACATCAGGCGTTTATGTTATTGATACAGTCAAGGACTTGCTCCCTCTCCAGTTCGTTGGAGAGTCAATGAAGTAGGTCTCTATTCATTTAAAATATTATTAAATCATGGATTATCTACCAAAAGATCCAGCAATACTGGTAAGCAGTGCAAACATGCTACTGCGTGATGAAGAGTTCGATTCACTAGAGTCTCTTTGCAATAACTTCAATGAGGACGTTGACAAACTCAAGGCTTCTCTGCTCAAGGCAGGCTATGTATATAGTGAAGAGCAGCATCAGTTCCGCCCCATTGGCTTTGATAAGTAAGCGTGAATAACACTACTTTTCATTCAAATGAAGTATCAGCAAGCCCCGCCGAAAGGTGGGGCTTGTCTTTTAAACCTAGTCTAATAATAAGGTGTATGCCCTCTTCTGTTAGCTAGAAACGTGTTGCTAGCCAGAAGAAACATGATGTGTTCCTGTTTACAAAACCTTAATGTATGTAGGGGTTATCATATTAAATACGGACGACTTTCAGCCGATGTAATGTTGTCTCAGCGTATGAGACGTAGCGTTTCAAGCCTTGAGACACAGCGTTTCAGGCTTTGATACTCAGTGTTTCAGACCTATGATACACATCGTATCAGCCCTATGATACACATCGTTTCAAGCCTATGATACACAGCGTTTCAATACATGGAACGCAGGGTTTCAGTATATGGAACGCAGGGTTTCAGTACATGAAACGCACAGTCTCAAGCCATGAAAACGCTGTTATAAGTAGTTTGTTTAAGGCATTAGTTAGGTTTCTTTAAGGGGGAAGCAGACGTGTTTCTCGGTATTCGTAATAGGCTTGGTATAAAATAAGAGAGTGTATCAAAGGTTAAACTCTTTGGTATAGATAATCTCACCTGTCTAGTATTTGCAATCGTACTGACGGACGAGAACGTTTGTTTCTATACCCTTAACCTTACTTGATATACTCTCTTGTTGTTGGCAGTATATGCCCTTTATGCTTCTTGCTGGCGCACACCCATGCGTGCTTCTACCACGTTGACAACATAGTCACCGAGCTTTTCACACTCCTGAATGATGTCTATATACATCGTACCAATAGCGTAAGTGTATTTATGTTCGTTGACGTCATTGATGTTCTGTGAGCGCAGTTGATTGCGGTAATTATTAATCTCGTTCTCTATGTTGAACGAACGATTCACGTCGTTGTCTTGTCTATGTCCCACCAAGATACGATTCATCTGCGTGAGAGCATCGTCCGTTAACTCGAACATCTGATGTATATGATCATACTGTTCCTCTGTAAAGTCTTCCTTGCCGCGTATGCGTCTTCCCACGGTACGAGCGATGTTGTAACAAGCGTCACCAATACTCTCTAGTTCTGAAATCTCACGCAACATAGAGCGTACCTTATCCTTTGTCTCATCGCTCAAATGGGCATTTGACACTTGATCAAGGTATTTGGCAATCTCAATCTCCATGTTATCTGAGATTCCTTCATACTTCTCTATGCGTGTATAAAGCTTATTAAACTTCTCCGTGTCACGCTCTCCAAGCAGTTCGCGAACCATTCCGAACATGCGTTGGATGCGTTCTGCAAACGACTTAATCTCCTTAGATGCTTCCAAGACAGATAGCTCTGGCGTCTTCATGATACCTGCCTGAATGAAATGAAGACGGAACTCATCCTCGTCTTTGTTGGCCTTTGGCTTGATAATCAAGCATACTAACTTCTCTAAGTATTTGATTGGTCCAACGAGGATAAGCGTGTTGGTAACATTGAACGTGGTGTGGAAGGCGGCCAATACAAAGCTTAGTTTGGCTGCATTAGCCACGAAACCAGCTGAACCCTTAGGCATGGTAACGTCATAACCAACCCAGCTACAAATCATATTAATGAATGGATGGAAGATACACAATACCCAAATAACACCAAAGATATTAAACACCATGTGTGCCATGGCAGCTCTTCGTGCCTGCGTGTTTGCCGTCAATGCAGCAAGGTTAGAGGTAACTGTTGTACCGATATTCTCGCCCATTACGAGTGCTATTCCTTGGTAGATTGGAAGCACACCGGTCGAACAGAGAATCATCGTAATAGCCATGATTGCAGCGGAACTTTGCACACACATCGTCAGCACACTACCGATGAGTAAGAACACAATCGTGGTGAAGAAGCTCTGTGGGTCGAACTGACTAAAGAAGTCAAGTACAGCTTGGTTGTGTGCCAAATCCATGTCTATACCCGTTTGGCGCAGTGTTCCTAAACCTAGAAACATAAACGAGATACCAAAGAGGAAATCGCCAATTAGCTTGCGCTTCTTAGAGTAAATCAGTACAATGCCTATGAAGAAAGCAGGCCAAACGAAGTCGGTAATGTTAAACGAGAAGCCTGCTGACATGATCCATGCCGTAAGGGTTGTTCCGATGTTAGCACCCATGATGACTGAGATAGCCTGCACAAGGGTGAGTAATCCTGCATTCACGAAACTAACCGTCATGACTGTTGTCGCCGTTGATGATTGGACGGCTGCGGTAATAAATGTACCTGTTAAAATACCAGTGAAGCGATTAGTTGTCATTGCACCAAGGACATGACGCAATTGAGGTCCTGCCATCTTTTGCAGGCTTTCACTCATTGCCTTCATACCAAACATTAGTAACGCTAAGGCTCCAATGAGCTTAAAAAAAATCCAAATCGACATATAATAACTTAATTTGTGACGACTAACTCTTGTGTATATGCAGAACAATCTTTACCTTTAGCATTCGTATTTTATAGACGAACGATTTAGTCCACCGACTTACATTTAACACGTAAATGCTTATGACACAATTACTGCATATCCGCTGCAAAAATAATAAAAAAAGTCTGAAAGTCCCAATGGGAAGTACACTTTCTGATGTTTTCAAGGAAATAAATCTTCAAATGCCTTATGGCCCTGTAAGTGCTAAAGTGAATAATAAAGTTGAGGGATTGCATTACAGGGTCTATCATAATAAGGATGTGGAGTACCTCGATTTGCATACACAATCGGGTATTCGCACTTACACTCGGTCGCTCTTCCTTGTGCTTTGTAAGGCTGTCCACGATCTTTATTCGCGAAGCGAAGTGATCATTGATATTCCTGTTTCAAATGGTTACTATTGTAATTTGAAACTCGGTCATGCTATCACTGCTGAGGATGTAAACCGTATTCGCACACGAATGCAGGAGATTGTTAATGCTCATCTGCCTATCCAACGTTTTGAAACAACAACAGAAGAGGCTATTGATATGTTCTCTAAACTCGGTGACGAACAAAAGGCAAAGTTGCTCAAGAGTAGTGGAACGCTTTATACAGTTTATTACGTCCTGGATGACTATAAGGATTATTACTATGGTTCAATGCTCACGAACACGTCACAACTATATCTCTTCGGACTCGAACCTTATTTTGATGGTGTGTTACTGCGCATCCCTTCTGTGCAAGATCCATCCCAATTAGGTGCTTTGATACGACAGGATAAGATGTTTGAAGTGTTTAAAGAGCATCATCGTTGGCAGAGTCTGTTAGGTATAAAAACGGTGGGTGACTTTAATGAGGCGGTCGGCAATGGTGAAGCCACTAATCTAATTAATGTCAGCGAAGCCTTGCAAGAGAAGAAGATATCACAGATTGCAGATAAGATTGCAGCAAAGAAAGATATTAAGGTGGTACTGATTGCTGGACCATCATCGAGTGGTAAGACCACATTCTGCAAACGCCTTTCTGTGCAACTACTTGCTAGTGGTGTGAAGCCCGTACAGATTTCACTCGATGATTACTTCGTTAATCGGGAAGAGACACCGAAGGATGAACAGGGAGAATATGATTACGAAAGTATCTATGCACTGAATATTCCACTCATCAATGAGCAGTTTAATGCTTTATTCAATGGTCAGGAGGTGGAATTACCCAAGTATAATTTCCAAACAGGAAGTAGTGAGAAGAGTGGGAATAAGTTGCATTTGGAGGAAAATAACGTGTTAGTTGTAGAAGGCATTCACGCCCTTAACCCAACACTCACGGCTCAGATTCCCGACGACAAGAAGTTTAAGATCTATACTTCTGCGCTTACTACCATCCTATTGGATAATCACAATTATATCCCAACGACTGACAATCGATTGCTCCGACGCATTGTTCGTGATTATAAGTATCGTGGTTGTTCAGCACAAGAAACGATCCGCCGATGGCCTAGTGTGCGTTCTGGTGAGAATAAATGGATATTCCCTTATCAGGAGCAAGCCGATGTGATGTTTAATACAGCTATGCTCTTCGAACTTGCAGTCATAAAGCCACAAGCAGAGGAGGTGCTCGAGCAAGTACCAGAGAATTGTGAAGAATATGCCGAGGCTTATCGCTTACGCAAGTTCCTCAAGTACTTCTCTCCCCTGCCTTTCCGTGATCTCCCTCCAACCTCATTGCTCCGTGAGTTCCTTGGTGGTAGTTCGTTTAAGTATTAGATACGCTCCTAACATATAAAAGGTGCGCCTTTGACTCTCAAAAGCGCACCTTTTATTTTATTAGCTATCATCAGTTTCTCATTGTTCATTGACCTTAGCACACAAAGAGACAAAGCTATTACTTTATTTTACGTTCCAACACTTTCAGCAAATCAAGAGGGTGTCTCTTCATATCTTTCAGTGAGAATCCATCACTCTGCAAGTACTCATCCATCTTTGGGAAACGATCAAAACAAGCACGGACTGTTTTCTTAGCAGCCAGACGTATTCCTGTTTCAGGAACATAATAAGTCACAACAACTTCGTCACCTTTAAGACAATAAGTATAAGCCAATGACTCTTCAGTATAAAATGTTGTCCATGAACTACTATACCATACTGTTGGAGATAAAAAACCAAGTACTTCTTTTCCCTCATAAACCAGTTCCCAAAAGTACCGATGATTTGTTGGCTTCAAATTTTTAGGTAACGTTAATATCTTGCATGCATATAAAGACAAGTATTTACGCTGCTTCCCATCTACTGTTAACTCCATTTCTTTTGCATCATCAGCTACATACTTTGTTCCCTTACCCGTTGGTGTAGGTGAGATAAACAATGTCTGCATATTAATAACTACCTGCCCATACACACTTGCCATAACCTTTGCATTCTTTACATCAACCAAATAACCTGACACTTTGCTACCATCTTTGAGCGTAAGGACGCATGGTAAAGGTTTGAATTCCTTTTTCTTAGCACTTACTGAGACGATGCCAATCAACAACATTAGCATCATCAACATGATTACATTAATCTTTTTCATAACTCATTTTATTGTTTTAGTTAGAGTTCTTTCGTTAACAATACAAAGATATACAACAAATGTGAAACAGAGAAAGAAACTTCTAAAATTTTGCAAATCTTTTTTTATAATATTGCTATCCAATAAAAGTGAAAAAAAATAGCTCTATTGCTGCATCTTTGTAGTTACCTTTAATCCGACAAAACGAAAAGTAGGTGCGTTGAAAAACGAAAAGTGATATTTTGATGCAAAACGAAAAGTAACAATTCTCAACACGCACACAACAGTAAAAAGGTGGTAAATTCTTGCAAGACTTGGATAATTCTGCAAGAATTTACCACCTTTTAGATTATACGTTGAGTTCAAACTTTACATCTTCATTACCGTTAAGAAGTTCTTTTGTACGCTCTATATTATTTTTATAAATGTGAACATTAGCAAGATTGAGCGTTATAGATTTCAACGGAAGATCTATTTGCCTTGACATCAGATATAGATGATAGATATCTGCAGGCAGACCTAAATTAGCGTCAGAACTGCGCTGAAAGGCCGATATAACAAGTTCACCTTCATCTATTTGAAACTGTACAAGGCTAAGACAGGGTGCTTGATTAGTTTCTGCACC
>NZ_JAPWAR010000033.1:0-21737 GCF_041433025.1 Prevotella sp. 20925_1_30
AATGCAGCTGTAGAGAGGGTTGTGTAAACACCCGTAACAGGATTGTATGACACCTTATTAGGTATGTTTGTCGAGTTTGAAAGGAACTTAGCTTTAAAGTCTTTTACCGTATGCTTCTGTGCTTGAATCTGTGTTCTGACACGCACACCAGCATGTTTAGAGATAATCTTTACCGTTTCTTGCGCCCAAGTAGTACCTGTTGTGACTGTTTGTCGTCCAATGCGTGCAGTCGCAGCTTTATCCAAACTTACCTCAAGAGACTCTCCATTTGCAACGACATCATCGTTGAAACAAACAAAAGTGTAAGTCTTTCCACGCATTAAAAATAGCTGGTTAGATGTGCCCGCATCAGGAGTAAAGGTTGAACCGTTCATTCTTCCCTTTAGTTCCCCTACTCTCGTCGACCCTTCATAGAATCGAATTGTATAGTGCGTATTGCCTGTTATGGCACGTGTTGCAGGTTCTTTACTTGATTGATCAGGGACAAGTTCGGTAGAAGCACCGCAGTCGTTAAAATCAACAACAGACTTTTGATTATCGCTATTACTACTTACAGCACGTGAAGCAGGGGCTAGATTATCATAGCCTGACTCGATAATCTCAATTCCAACTTTTGCTTTTTGATTACTTGCAGCATCATTTTCTACATTGTTATTACAGCCTACGAACAAGGCTATCACTGCACCAAAACCAATCTTTGTAATTGTACTCTTTAAATTGTATAACATCTTTTTAAGTCTTATCAATGGTTTATTCAAATCCGTGTTCATCGTCTCCTCCGATGGTTTCATTCGGATTCCAATCTTCTTCACTAGAGTTATTTGCATCAGGAGTTATTGGCTTACTATGACATATCATGCCCTCATACTCACAATTAATCTGCACCACTCTCGGTGGAATATAGGTTCTCTTCTTTCTCATAAATGGTTTAATTGTATTTGTTAAATAGTTTTGTTCTAATATAGAAAACGGCGTATTAATTGGCTGCAAAGGTATTAATAAACCTTTATTTACCCCCCCCATTTTTGTTAAATAAGCATAAACTATATATAAAACAGTTGCGTTTGCAAATAAAGGAAAGCCTCCCCAAGCCCCTCCAAGGGAGGGGATGTGTTCCTCCCAAAGCTCTTCTTTGATTTAAAGTGCAAAGTTCACAATTCAAAAATGTGATTACTTCTGTTGTTGAAAAACATCAATAAGTTCTTTGCTAGGGCATTTTTAACACGGAATACACAAATGGCACAGAGCCTGAAAGGGACACAGAGTTCCTAAAGGAACATGGGAATACACAGAAGCTAACGCCCTTCTTTGATTCAACTAAAAGCCTCACCACCAACCCCTCTCCGAATGGAGAGGGGAGTGAAAACTATTGTTTGCAAATAAAGGGGGCGTTTCGTTGGTGTGAAGAAAGGCTCTCTTCATAACGAAGAAACGCCCTTTTCACATGAAAGAGAGGCTCTTTTAGATAGAAAGGAGTACTTTGGGGGAACACATCCCCTCCTTCGGAGGGGCTTGGGGAGGCTTTCCTTCACTTGCAAACAGCAGTATTCACTCCCCTCTCCACTCGGAGAGGGGACGGGGGTGAGGCTGTTTCTTTTCATTAAAGCAACCCATCAAAAGAAGAACCCCGAGAGCTCTTCTTTATAGAACTCTCGGGGTTGCAACATTACTAAAGTATTCGTTTAATAATAAAAACTACTATTATCTTACGCTAATTGTACCAAATCTCACCACCGAGTAAATGCTTTGCACTGGCGGTCTCCTGATTACTCTGATTCTCGAAGTCATAGTCATCGAAGAAATCCAAGGTCTTAGTTTCTTTCATTTTAATTACCTCCGTTAATTAGATTAATTAGTAAATTCAATGTTCATACATCGTTAAATGACATGGACAAAGATAGGTAAAATAATCGTAAAAAGCAAGTGATAACATCTTAAAAGGCTATTTTTTAAACATTTTTTACCTGCTCCTCACTTTCACCTAACCCTCACCTCGTAATCTCACTGACAGTCAGTAGTTTGCAAAGACAGCCCTTCCTTGTGAGAAGGACACTATCCGCTTGTTTGTTAAATGACAGATATTAGGGACGAAAGAACATTTTTTTAAGACAAAAGAACATAAGAACAAAAGTATTGTTAACGCTGAAGAAGATGGGATAAGTTTCATATCATCACCTTCTCCACATCTCCTTTTACAATGCAAACAAGGACAAGCAAACCTACTTCACGTATCTAACACAATATAAGAGCCTTGCTAACATCACTGTCCGCAAGGCTCACTAAAGTCATTTAAAAGACTTTCTTTTAACTATGAAAATTCTATATGAAGATACTACTTCAGCATTGATAAGAGTCGAGATACATCTCTATTCCTCTCTTATCGACCACCTTTTTGTACCTAACTATTACTCAACAACATTGATAGCCTTTGACCCAACAAGTTGCTTCACGGCTGTTGCTTCACTGCCCGCATCCACATATATCGTCTTTAAAGACGTGTTTCCATCTATAATAAGATACTCGTAATCTTCGTCAAAGTCGCCATTGTTCTTTAGATTTAGCTCTGTCATTGCAGACATATTCTCGGCTTCTATGTTGCGAACAATAGGATTAGAAGATAAGTCAAGCTTCTTAATTGGATTGTTAGATACGCTTATCTGGAAGAGCATTGGCAAGTGCGATGTATCAAGTTGACTAAGTTGATTGTCATAAACAAATAGGAACATCAACTTAGGAAGGTTCAGTGTTAGCGACTCAAGAGCATTATCATAAAGGTTAAGACGCTGTAACACTGGTAGATTCTCAAGTGTTATCTCCTTCAATACATTGCTATTAGCATGCAACTGTTGTAGTGCTGGGAGATTACGAATGGTCATCTTCCTGATGTTATTCTTAGTGACTTGAATCTGCTCAAGGGCTGGTAAATCTACAGCAGTAAGTTCCGTAAGGGCTGCACCATTAGCCATAAGAAGCTGTAACTTCTTTAGTTGGCTAATATCAAGGCTACTTATATTGGTTCGCTGGATGTAGAGTTGTTCCAAGTTAATATTCTTAGAGAGATCAAGAGCAGTGAGTTCTGTATCATAAAGACGCAAGTCTTTAAGATTAGTCATCAATGATACATCTAGCTTTGTGATGTTATTACCACATAAGTTGAGCGTCTCCAAACTGGCTAACTTCTCAATAGAAGCAGCGTTGGTAATATCTTGATTCTTCAAATTCAGTGCTCTTAAATTCGTGAATTGCTCCAATCCTACAACGCTCTTGATAACCTTGTCAGGGATAGCATCACCCTTACTGTCGAAATGGAAATCAATATCTGTAACCGCTTTTGCCTCTTCTGGGGTTATTTCTCCATCATTATCTTTATCAATAGAAGGCTGCATTGCAAGGAGTTGACGCTTCAAGTTAGCATCCTCAAAGGCAATGGGTTGCTTGTTAGGGTTTTGATTTACGGTAACAGGACACTTCAGTTCGAGGCGCTCTCCCTTACTTTTAACAACTGCAATAATATTCGTCTTGCCAACACCTACAGCCTGGACATCTGTCTTATCATGCGTACGATTGACGGGAGAAGCTATATTATCGGCACCAGTTATCCAAAAGACTTCCACGTCTTGAGGTACACCTGTAAGTGTAACAGTCGCTTTATCCCCCACTGTAAGCGTAAGTTCACTTGGATTCAATTGAGGTTTCAACGTCAAAACAACATCTTCTTTATCACGACAAGCTGTGAGTAAGAAGATGAACAATGTAGCAAACGCTGCATATAATAATCTCTTCTTCATAATAAGTTGGTGTTTTTTGTTAATAATGTAAGCCCAAACGTAAGGTCTTAAAACCTCGTTTTTGCCCTCGTTGCGGCTGTCACTACTTCACGTAAGAAGGGTTCGTCCATCGAAAGAAGCGACCCTACAAAGGTCTCTGTACTAAAGGTTGCACCCGTAGCTGCCGCAAAGATTAGGGAATTAAGGCGGTTACCATTCACGACATTACCATCAAGATTGCAATTCATCTCACCTGTCTTTGTCGTAAAGAAGCTACCCGAAAAGACTCCACTATCATTACTTACAATAGATTTACCTCCTACCTTTGTACTATACATCAATAGGAAGACATTCGCCGTCATACTTGTTCCATCTCCTTTAATATCACCTGTAAAAGTTCCCACATTATCAATAGACTTTAAAGAGAGCTTTAGGTTTGCCTCATCAAAGGTCACTGGAATCTTCCAATCGAAGCCTGCACTAGTACTGCTAATATGCAGGAATAGCTTACCAGACTCCTGCACAAAGTTTGCAGGGAACTCTATACCACGTTGCTGACCATTAGCATTGTAAGTTCCAACCAATAAGTAAGACTTATCAATGATATCTGCTAAAGCGCCTTGGGTCACTACGATGGAATTACTAACATTCCCACTGCTGTAATTAATCCTAGCTGTTCGAACGCGCCCAGTGGTATTTTGTGTATATTTCACTATGAATTTATCATCATCATAACTTGCTGTAAGCCATTCAGCAGTCGTTGTTATGTTTATAGCATTGGTGTGTTCGAGGGCAAATTGCTTCTCTCCTGCTTGGTCATTAACGATATAAGAAGGTTCAGCCTGCAATGAAAAGACTAGCCCAGTCTGCTGAACTGTAAGCTGTGTAGAGTCTTCTCCACTTTTAATAGTAAGTCTTGCAGAACGCCCATTGCCACTCTCATTAGGCTGTGCAACGACCTTTACGGTCTTTCCTTCAACCGTCGCAACCGCCCAGGAACTATTCAGAGTAGCAGAGATAACGCCTGGTGCCGTCACTTCTACACTCCCTTCGCCACCTTTAGCACCGAAGAGAACATTTGCTTTCACTACTTGTACTTGAGATTCCATCACGTAAGGATTCTCTGTATCATCGCTACATGCAACCACAACAAATAGGGTGGTTAGCAGCATAAACATCGAATATAACTTCTTCATCACATATATCTTATTAAAAAATCGGTGTATCCTAACTGCTAAGAGCATTCTTCCGTTCCAACAGCAAGGCTACACCGAGAATATTAAGTGTGAACTTTTATCTAGTTCTTAACTATCTTCAACTTCTTAAACGACTCGTAGCTGCCGAGGTAATTACCTGCATCTGTACCCTCACCTTTGAATGCGCTCATCCAAAGAGCTTCTACGGCACCACCTAAAGAAGACTTTCCTGTGAGAGCACCAGAGGTCTCGTAGGTGCCTGCAGCATTCTTGGTATAACTCAATGGGAAGCTACAAGTGAATTTACCATTGTACCCTGACCATTGATTACCCTCATAGAAGAAGATGTTGTAGAAGTACCATGTATCGCCACTAGACATCAATGACTTTCCAATTAGCTGTCTACTTTCCATGTCCAGAGCAAGTTTCTCGGAATTCCAAGTCAACTCTATGGTAACAGGAACACCACTGGTCGTCCACTTCATGAGTATCTTTCCATCTGTCTCACGGCTTATTGTAGCTGGAGTAGTTTGTGCGGCATCATAGTAATCATTGAAGTATAAGGTGTAATTACCCGCTACATCCTTATCAAAGTCAGCTTGTGTGACAGTGATAGTAGACTCTCCATCAGCTGTCTTGACCTTGATAACGGCCTTGTTGATATGCCCAGATGTATTGGCAGGAGCCGATACCTTAATACCATTAGACGTCTTTGTAACTGTCAACCATTCAGAGCCTTCAGAGGTAGTAACCGACTGGATGTCTTCGCCAACATAGAGTTCTCTCTCGAAAGCATCGTCGTTCTTGGATAGTTGAGGTGTGAAACCATATAGCACGATATTGGCGTCTTCCTTTGCTGTGAGCTTGTTTCCCTCTGCATCAAAGGTCATTTCGCTAACCTTCACACCATTGAAATCCAATGGACTATAGAACCGGATGCCCTTATCAGTAAGTGTGTAAGCAACCTTGCTGGCCACTTCTTTATCGCCAACTGACAAGTTTAGCCTGTGATTAGAGAACTTCATCACAACCTTCTTGTCCCCAACTCGTCCCTTGCCTTCGGACATCTTGAAGGTAGATTTCATCTTTTTAACGGCTGTGAGGTACTCCGTCATGGTCTGATCAGTCAACTTACGGAAGTACATCACATTCTGATTGCGCTTTCCGTGTACCACGATTAAATCACTGCCAATGCTATCGATGACAAATTCGAAGTCTCCACCGAGTGCCGTAGTCTGCTCAGAACTAGGCGTAGCAAGCTTGTGCATCCATGCATTATACGTATCGAACGTCAGCACAGGACCATCATCAGCGGTGGTCTTATATAGAGATGTGATTAGATTGGAGGGGTTGGGAGATAATTCACTACCAACAGTTGCCTTATCCGCATCAAACTTCAATACAAAAGCAAAGCCTCCGTACTTCCTTGTCTTATCGGGGTACATATCGAGAACCCATCCCTTCTCTGAACTTGCTAACACATCCTTTGTCTTGTCGAGATAGTCCTTCATCTGTGCAGCAGACGACTCAGGAAACACATCCTCTTGATTCTTCAAACATGACTGAAGCGTCAATGCGGGAAGAAGGAGGAATAAATATGCTAATAACTTATTCATCTTCATAATCTTCAATACTTATTAATTATTGACGGTAAGGTCGGTCAGATTAACTCTGCCAGCCACAATATCATCCTCACGTTGGAGCACTGTCTCACGCAACTTATCAAGATCTATCTTCCATTGTGTCTTCATGTAAGAGCGAACAATGTCCAGTTTCTGTTGGATGAGCTTAGCCCCGTCGGTTCCAGCCTCCGTCATCCACGCATCCCATTGGGTCTTTGGATTAGTGATATAGATAGATAACATCTCTGCGAAGTCCTCCACATGTGAATGCTGCGCATAGGCTGAGATGAATCCATGCTTCAGGTAATACTCCGCCTTCCAATATGGCTCTTGACTCCAAGCATCGGACACGTACCCAGTACCCGTAATGAGTTTGAAGTTTGCAGGGTAGTCCTTTGTCTGATTCATGATGTGTGTGAACTCATGATGAATCGTCTTCAAATAATAGGTGTTGAGCTCTTCTCTACTCGTCAAGAACTTATCTAGATGGTTAGTACCAGCCAGAAAGATTTTCTTTCCACCCTCAGCAGTACCCAAGATCATCGTTCCATTGCTCTTAAACTCGAAGTCTCCAACAGCATAGAACATCTTTGGGAAGTAAGCACGAGTGAAGTTCACGCCTGCCACCTGATCGTAAGCCTCCAAGCAAGAATACTTCACGATGTGTGCCAATTTGACTGCATCTTCCACCTTTGCAGGTATGTTGAAATAGTTCATATCCGTCTCGTTATCCTTGTAACGATAGAGGAACTCAATATTATAAGGTGCTACGAAATTGGCATCCAACCACTTGTCAAACTCGCTGTTACCGGTTTCATCAGGCTGAATAACACTGGTGCTGTCCAGTTTATCCTCACTACAAGCAGTGAAGGTCATACCTGCCATCGCCAGCAATAAGCTATATATAAAGTATTTGTTCATAACTTATGTCTTATTTAAATAACCAACATTATCAATTCTTCGAAGCCCTTATGAGCTTGTTAGAGAAGTCCACATCCGAGGTAACATTATTGAGGAATTTGTCCAAAGGACCAGCTGGAGCCACCACTGTTGAGCTCTCCCCATTACGTGGGTTAGGCTGTACTCCGGCGTTACGCTGCGGTAGAGGAATCTGAACAGCACGACGTGGATCGTCTTTCTTCAGCACATCCAAGACCTTACTTGGCTGACCGCTAGCATCCATTTCACGGCGTGGAATCTCAATACCATAGCGTTTGATGTCCCACCAACGCTTACCTTCTTGTACTGTCTCAATGCGTCGGAAGCCCAATACACATTGTAACATCGTTTCCTGTACAGAGCCTTCTGCGTCGATATCAAAGGCTGGGTGGAGGTGTTTCTTTACTGTTGACTGCAAGTGATCAACGTCATCATAACAGTAATTCACGCTGTTATAGAAGTTTTGAATCAGTGTTGGAGTCAACGTAACAGTAGTATTTACGATGTTGTGCATCCATGCGTTGAGATCTTCGCAAGCCTTGTCATACTGTTTCTTCATTATGAGTGCTTCTGCTCTACTAAGCAAGACTTCATCCGTAGTAAACAATGGCAAGGTCAGACGACGGAATCCCGTCTGTGCCACAGGGTCAGTATATTGGAACTTATAAGCCATCTTGTTAAAGAGACAAATATCGAAGTTCGCACCCGCCATATTAAGTGGTCGCTTGTAATAACCGCCTGATCCCCATACATTGTTAGCCAAGATGTCCTCGTTAGCACCAAGGTATCGACCATGAGAATAGCGCTTGTAAACAACGTATGCGCCGAGGTAGATACCTGAAGAAGAGTAGAAGTCGGAGAACATAAGGTTACATCCTAGGTCCGCACTGATATAATGATTGATTAATGCATCATTATCATCTGCCATACTTCCGAGTACTGACCAGTCACGCAGCGGACCACGCTGACCACCCAAACAGAGGTCGGCATACTTGATAGCCTCATCCCATTTCTCATAGAAGAGATAGAACCGAGTGGCAAAAGCATAGGCTGCTTTCACGTTAAAGTGATACTTAGGCACCTTATAGTTATCGCCTACCAATGGTAGAGCCTCCTGTAAGTCCTTATCAATCTGTTCGTAGACTGCAGCTACAGAAGCACGTTCGTGCTTAGCAGTAATCTTCTCCACTTTCGTTGACAAAGGCACTCCTAAATCTTTTGTACTCGTCTTTGTATTGTAAGCAAGACCAAATTCATTGACCAAGATAAAGTGTGCATAAGCCCTACAGAGCAATGCTTCCGCTTTCAGCTGTTGTGCTTTTTCATCCGAGAACTTATACTCTTTGAGTGATTCGAGCACCTGATTCGCATTGGCGATACAATTATAACATGACGACCAAAGGCGTGAAGGCGCCTCATTCGAAGACTCGGTAACATCCTTCCAGAAGTATATCTGGTCACCCAAACGACCTCCGTTAGGATTCTCTGCACCATAGTAATCGGCATTATCCGACATCAGTTCGTTCACAAGAGTGTATTCGTAAGAAGGATAGGAACTTGTCAGAAGGTCTGACATCTTATCCTCCGTGTCAAGAACAGTACGATTATCTGGCATTGTATCAAGGTAGTCATCGCAAGAAGAAAGCGTAGTTACAGATACTGCTGTAGCCAGAACCGATAGGAAAATATATTTCTTTTTCATATTGTAAATATCTAACTATTATGAGAATACAGTTTCTTATTGTCTCTCTTAAAGTCCTAATCTCAGCGTCAAAGTAAACTGCTTTGGTGTAGGAACAGCCACACCACCAGTATTGAAGAACTCAGGATCCTGTCCGTTGAGCTTCTTATCAGCATAAATCAAGAATAGATTGGTTGCTTGAAGTTTCATTGCTAGTGTGTTAACACCCAATGCCTTCACAACAGACTTAGGGAAGTCGTAACCCAAAGAAATCTCTTTCATACGAATGAAGTCGCCCTTTGCCACACGAACATCCGAATAGTTATATGCGCTGTAAGCATACTTTAGATTAGAATCATTGAAGTTCTGACGGCGAGAAGCTATAACAGGAACATTCGTGACCTTCTCATTTCCAGGTACAACCCATCGGTTGCGGAACTCCTTAGTCATGGATGTTAGGTCGTCATACTCATTGCTGAAGACATCGTCCAAACGAATTACATTACCGAAGGAATAAGTAACGAACACATTTAAAGAGAAGTTCTTGTAACGGAAAGAGTTACCCAAAGAACCCGTAAATGTAGGGTCGATAGGTCCTTCATACTTGAGGAACTTCGTCTTCTCTTTGTCGCGTTCCTGGAAGTAAATGCCCGTTGTGGTAATATTACCATTCTGATCGAGGAACGTTGGGAGTCCTTCTTTATTCAAACCACGGAACGGAATAGAGAACATTGAGCGTACTGGATAACCCACGAGTGGGAAACCTGTACCCTGCACAAGGTCTAAGATACGTGCAGGAGAGTAAAGGTCAGTAATCTTATTCTTGGTATGTGAGAAGATAAAGTCACTGTTCCAAGAGAAGTTCTTACGCTTAATATTCTGTGTAGAAAGTGTGAACTCCAAACCATGTGAACGCATAGAAGCAACGTTCGCACGCAAGAACTCACCATATAACTGGCTATTGAAGTAACCGATGAGGTCATAGTTATTACGCCAGTAAGCATCTATACTGAAGTTAATGCGATTGCTCAAGAAACCTAAGTCAGCACCGATGTTGAACTCATGCTTCTTCTCGTAAGTAAGATCGGAGTTACCCATTGTCATGCTCATACCCGTTTCTGACAAGCTAGCGAATGGACGCCAAGGGGTTGAACTACGATAGATTGGCAACGCATTGGTCACATTTGGACGATCACCCGTTAGTGAGTAACTCAAGCGCAAAGTAGCATGTGTGAGTGCATCCTTAAATGTATTGGCAAACCAACTCTCCTCATGTGCATTCCAAGCAGTTGATATGTTCCATGTAGGAAGCCAACGGGCAGAACGTGCCTTACCTAAGTAGTTGGTTCCTTCATAGCGTACGGTACCAGTCACCTGATAGCGATGTGCGAAAGAGTAAGTGGCAGTTCCGAAGAAAGCAGCACTACGATAATGGGTGTTAGTCATCCAGAAGTAATCCGACTTCTCCTCCTGTCCTTTCTTGAAGACTTGGTATGCGTAGAGAGGAATCTCGCCTTTTGAATACTGCATACCCCAGCCACGGAACCATATTGAATGGCGGTTTGTATAGTTTGTTTCCATACCACCATAAACGTTAACGATGTGCTTCTCTGCAAATACATCATTATAAGAGAAGGAGAGACGGGTGTCCCAACCGAACGAGCTATTATCTGTTCTCTCATAGATACCACCATAAGGAAGAACTGTGATAGGCAAGTCGTAGATGTGATCAGGGTCTTTGTACAAGAATGGGTTCGCCTTGCGAATAGTTGATGTACCCATCTCACGATAAGCAAGAGCTTGATTTGAATTATCAAGGATATTATGCTCCTGCGATGTAGCAGCCGACTTTACAGCAGCCAAGAAAGTAAACTTCAACTTAGAAGTAGGCTTATAATCAATGCTTCCCGATATACGGAAATCATGCACAGCAAGGTCGATATAGTTATTATTCAACTCACTGAAGATATTGAAAGGAGCATAACTACGTGTGTAGAAGGTATGTGCATCCAATGCACGAGATGTATTCAGCGCATAAGAATAAGGGTTGATATCGAAGTCACGCTTTACTGTTCCTGTTACAGGATCAGTATCTGAACTCAATGTTCCTGGTGCTTTTTGCTTACGATAAGAGGCGTTGCCAATGAGATTGACAGAGAGCTTCTTACTTATATTATGTGTGAAATTGAGGTTTGCGGTATAGCGTTGAACCTTGCTATCGAGCGTCCATCCTGGGTCAAACATAGCTGATAAAGAACCATAGTATTGGCTCTTATCCGTACCACCAGACACACTTACAGAGTGATTATGCATGATGGCGTTAGAGAAAAGCTCATCGAACCAGTTTGTATTACGGTACTCTGCATCACGAAGATACGCCAGTTTCGCAGCTTCCGTATTAGGAAGTCCGAACTGCCCCTTGTCTGGATCGTATTGAGTTATCAGTTGATACATCTTTCCGTAGATACCACTATTGGCTGCATTAGCCGTTTCTGCATAGTTAAGATAGCCCTTTTGCTGCAATTCCTGATAGATTGCCATCTGGTCCTGAGAGTTCATTATGTTGAAATTGCGGTAACTTGGCTTCAGTCGCAAGGTGTATTCTCCAGTGTAATTGATGTGTGCTTGACCTGCACGACCCTTCTTTGTCGTTACAACAATCACACCCGCCATCGCGCGCGCACCATATATAGAGGTGGCAGAACCATCCTTTAGGATCTGAAAACTCTCTATATCGTCAGAGTTCAAACCTGCAATAGCAGAAGAGATAAGGGTGTTAGCGTCACCTGAAGAGAGTTGGTCAGCCGATACATCGACCACATCTTCCATGATGACACCATCTACCACCCATAGAGGCTTTGATGATCCGAAGATAGAAGTGGCACCACGCACACGAATCTTAGGTGCTGTACCAAAGGTTCCTGATACGTTCTGAACACTCACACCAGCGGCTTTACCTTCCAAAGAACGGCTCACATCCGCCATACCATCAATCTTCGCTTTAGAGGCATCAAGCTTTGTTGCCGCACCAGAGAACAATCTCTTGTCCTGTTGGGTCATACCTGTAACGACAACTTCATTTAGTGTGTGATTGTCATTAGTAAGCGTTACCACCATTCCAGCCTTAGGACTTAAGGTTTGGGTTGCCATACCAATGTAACTCACGACAAGCTTCTTTCCTGCAGGAACATCAAGTGAGAACTTACCATCAATGTCGGTAACTGTACCCATCGTTGTGCCTTGTATCATAACAGAAGCACCTATGATGGGATCACCATCGTCCTGAGAAATAACAGTACCAGTAATCTTTGTTTGGCCGAAAGCTGTACCAATTGACAGCAAGAGAGCAAACAAGAATAGTGCTAATCTTTTCTCCATAGATCTCGTTTTTGATTTAACTGAATTGAAAATAGTGATATTATACTATTAAAAACGTCGCTCAGCAGTAACGCTTCGCATAGTTATTTTAAGTATAGAATTAAGTCTCTTCGTTTATGGCTTTCGCCTTCTTCAAATGTTATTAGTTCATAATTGTTATAGTTTAGAACCTTACGTGCATTGCAAGTAGGCTCGTTGACAAATTTAGAGAATAAATAGAAAAAAAGCAAGTAATTGATATAAAAAATTACAATTCAGCCTTTATTTTGTTGTAAGTATCATTATTTATAATCTAAAAATACATATTTTATACAGCGAAAAAGGTGCTTACAATATAAAAAATGTAAATAAAACACGCATTAATTAACACTTTGTTATTATCGAAGAGGGACTGCACTACGAATTAACTAAAGCCTCACCACAGCCTATCTACAGCCTCACCCCCAACCTATCTACAGCCTCACAGCAACCTATCTACAGCCTCACCCCCGTCCCCTCTCCGAATGGAGAGGGGCGTGAATACTGCTAGTAGGATGAGAGAGGATTGTATTTTGGAATTAAGGAAGCAGCCTCTCCCCCATCCCCTCTCCGAATGGAGAGGGGCGTGAATACTGCTAGTAGGATGAGAGAGGATGGTTAGTGGGAATAGAGGTAATCATATTCTAGAATTAAAGGAAACGCCCTTCTCGATTGCAGAAGGGCGTTTCCTTATGTCGAGAAGAGCCTCTCCTTGCATCAAAGAAACACCCCCTTTATTTGCAAACAATGGTTTTCACTCCCCTCTCCATTCGGAGAGGGGGCGGGGGAGAGGCTGTAGTTGGGACGGGGGTGAGGCCTCTCCTTACTATCAGAACACATCTTTCTCACCTTTTCTTATAACCTTTAATAATAAGAATAGATAATATTACGCTTTATAATTGATATACATCAAGAAACATCACAGTCGATGAAAAATAACCTTGAAAACGTTTGTCACTTCAAAAAAAGGGTGTACCTTTGCATCGTAATCAAGATACAATACGTATCTAATTACCAATGAGGTCTTAGTATCTTTGTAGGTACATAAGGTTGCTCAGGATTACAATTTGAATAAGAAGATTTGTTTAGGTTAGTAATAGATTTAGGTTTTTAGTTATATTTTAGGTAAAGATTGTAGAAACATCAACGTCGTGAGACGATGGTTATTCGGAGGTAACGGAAGAGCGGATGCTCTGCCGTTTTCTTTTTTATATAGGGCTTATGAAGAACGTTGAAGTGCAATTTGATTTATATTATTAGGTGTTTTTTCAAGAACAGAAGGACGATTACCTCTGATGCTACCAGGGTTTCAAAGGACTTCGGGAAAGCTAGTTGTCAAAAGGAATTGGGGCGATATTGTGAGGTTAGTAACACTCGAGAAAAGAGAAAAGCTAGTCGCCTTAAGATTCCTAAGACAACTAGCTTTTTTATTTCTAAGAGCTTGCAAGGTTCTTTTCTATACCTTATCCTATAAATAAACAGCCTATTTGGAAGACCACCGCACTGACCACCCACGCCAGAGCTGTGGTGTAACTGGCAGCAAAAAGAGCCCATCCCCAACTGCCCGTCTCACCTTTTATCGCTGCAATCGTGGCTATGCAAGGGAAATAAAGCAGCACAAAAAGGAGGAAGCAGAAGGCTGTCAGCGTTGCTACTGGCTGTGCTTTCTCATAAGAGATACCATGTAATTGCGCCACATCTTGTGTTATCAGTTCGTGTAACTTCACATACTTCCCTGATTCGGAACTGAAGTTACTATCGTCCTTAAAGCTATCGTCGTTAGAATAAAGCACTCCCATTGTGGATGCGACAATCTCTTTTGCACCCACACCAGCCAACAATCCGACATCTAACTTCCAGTTGAATCCCATCGGACGGAACACTGGTTCGACCGCACGACCTACTCTTCCGATGTAGCTCTGCTCCTGTTGTTGCTGATTGGAAACGCTCGGATCATCCGTATGAGGGAAGTAACCGAGTGCCCAAACGATGATGGATGCGACCAAGATAATGCCTCCCATCTTCTTCAAATACTGCTTTCCCTTCTCCCAAGTATGTCTTCCAATCGCCTTCCAAGTAGGGAATCGATAAGGAGGAAGCTCCATCACGAAGGGTGTGTCTTCGCCTTTTACAACGAAGGCAGAGAACAATCGACTCATTACAATAGCCATTAACACACCGATGACATAGAGTGACAACATGGCTAATGACCGATATTTAAGGGCAAAGAACGAACCTGTTATCATAACATAAATAGGTAGCCTTGCTGAACAACTCATCAATGGAAGGATTAACATTGTTATGAGTCTACTGCGCTGACTCTCAATGGTTCGGGTAGACATCACCGCTGGTACGTTACAGCCAAAGCCCATGATCAATGGAATGAAGGACTTTCCATGCAGCCCCATCTTATGCATTAAGCGATCCATAATGAATGCCGCGCGTGCCATGTAACCGCTATCTTCCATGTAAGAGATGAAGAAGTAGAGGATAAGAATCTGTGGTAAGAACACGATAACAGCCCCAACTCCACCGATAACTCCGTCTACTAACATCGCTTTAACAGGTCCGTCAGGCATATTCTGGCTGATGAAGTCGCCTAACCAGGCTACTCCTGCATCGATCCAGTCCATTGGGTACTGTCCAATAACAAATGTTGCGGTGAACATCAAGAGCAAGATTAAGAAGAAGATAGGGAACCCTAAGTACTTATTCGTTAGTATCTTGTCAATGAGATGGGTTGTTTGATAGGTGTCTTTCTTATCTCCTGTGGTATAACCCGACTCTTCCAAGGCTCCATGGATGAACCCGTATTTAGCGTCCATGATGGCTGTTTCGCAATCGTTGAGCGTTTCCTCCTTCACACGTTGCGCCGCTCTGTCACGGTGCTGGAATATTTCTAGGGAATCGCCAAGCGGTTGGATGAGTCGTTCCACATCCTTATCGCCCTCGAGGAGTTTGATGGCTAGATAGCGGGTAGAGTATTGCTGACGCAAACCAGGGTAGTTCTTCAAATGTTCCTGAATATCTTTTATACCCTGTTCTATCTCATGTCCGTGGTTAATATGGATGTGCCTGAACTGTAAACGCTCATCTTCTTTGCCCTCATAGACGGCTATCACCTGATGAAAAAGCTCTTTCACACCACGTCCAGAGGTAAAGACTGTGGGCACCATAGGCGTTCCGAAGAGCTCAGATAACTTCTCGTAATCAATATGGTCGCCCCTTTCTTCGGTCTCATCATACATATTTAAGGCGCAGACCATGCGCACGTGCATGTCAATGAGCTGTGTGGTGAGGTAAAGGTTACGCTCTAAATTGGACGCATCGATGACGTTGATGACGATATCGGGCGTCTCCTCGACCAGCTGTTTACGCACATATAGCTCCTCAGGACTATATGCTGACAAGCTATAAGTGCCTGGTAAGTCGACGAGATGGAACTCATATCCTTCATACTCAGCACGTCCCACTTTCGCATCTACGGTCACTCCGGAGTAGTTACCCACCCTTTCATGCGCTCCAGAAGCGAAGTTGAACAAGGAAGTCTTCCCACAGTTAGGGTTGCCAACGAGTGCTACATTGATAGTCTTAGTGCGTCGTTTCGACTCTTCCGATGGTTCCGAAGGCATCAAGGCATGGTCTTCTTTATCATGCGGATCCGCCATTGTAGCCGTATTCAGGTTCTGTTTCTTGTCCTGGGAATCGCCTTTTTGCACCTCATCAAGGTGCACAACCTCTATTTGGTCAGCCTCGCTATGACGCAAACTGACCTCATATCCCATAATCTTATACTTCACTGGGTCACGAAGCGGCGCATTCAAAAGCACCTCCACTTGCTTTCCTTCGATAAAGCCCATCTCTATTATGCGCTTACGGAAACCGCCATGTCCGGACACCTTAACAATGATTCCGACCTCACCCGTTTGTAATGATGATAGTTTCATATCTATTCCTTTGTTTACATTCTTCGATTAGGTGCATCAAAAGTAATACCTGTTCGCTCTCCTTCTAACGTGCCTAACACAATAAGCAAAGGTAGTGAAAAAAACTGATAAGACGCTGGTTATTGGCGTTTCTAAGTAGTAAATACCTACTAGTAGGTATCTATTCAGACGAAATAACACGATGTCATGGTATTTATTTGACAGATTCCTTTCATTCAAATCAGCCCTATCGTGAAGTACTGCCGATAGGCTCTCTTTCCTCCTCGAATAGGCAGGGAAGAAAGGAGGCGGTGCTGATGGCGTTAGAAAGAGACGCCTTCTTCCCCCCTAAAAGGGCGTTTCCTTCATGCCAAGAGGGGCTCTCTTTCAGGCAAGAAGGGCGTTTCCTTCAATCCACCTAACGCCCTCCAATAACTCTACTAACATCCCTATGTAGCTCTTACTTGCTTTCCCTCGCTTTGAATTGTACCTTTGCAATGTGTTCAGAAAGCATCTGTTCACATAAACAAGTTATAATATAAATATATAAGTACATGAATGTAAAGAATCGAAATCCAACCCCCGTTGACCTCGAGCAACGCCTTTCTCCCCACTTCACACTCGGTGAGATGTTGCGATCGGGAACGGCTATTCAATTAAATATTGATAATATGCCGGGGAAGAATCCATCGCCTTTTGAACCTTCGTATGACGATGTCATAGAGAACTTAAAGGCATTGGCTGTGAATGTGTTAGAACCTCTCAGACAACAAGTAGGACGAGTGATTATCACGAGCGGATACCGCTGTCAACAACTCAACGTGGCTGTTGGAGGGGTAGCTAACTCACAACACTTGCGAGGGGAGGCGGCTGATATACATTTCACAACGCCCGAAATGAGGGATAAATATATCCGTGTGTTGCTCAAAACAAACTTTGATCAAATCATTCTGGAGCCTGTCAATCAACCTGTAAAGCGTTGGATACACGTCAGTTACAAACGTTCTGGGGGGAATCGACACAAGTTTATCAATCACAGATAAGGCTTCGAATGAATCAAAAGTACGCTTTTATAGTATTATATCTTTATATATTTACATTTTCAATCATTTGTTATTTACATCATTAATTATTCACTTTTTAAATCATCAAAACTATGTCTATTAAGTATCGTTTGTATCAAGACAATCGCACAAACAGTAAGCACAAGGGTGCATGGTACGCCCGCGCCTTCTCTCCCGAACTAGTGGATATGAAGGAGTTAGCCAATCGCATCAACAATTCCTGTACGGTGACTCACTCGGATGTGATTGCTGTCATCACTGCACTAGTGGGCGAGATGAACTACGCACTGCGTGAGGGTAAGCGTGTGAAACTCGACAGTTTGGGAACGTTCCGAGTAGGAATTCACTCGCAAGGGGTGACGAATGTCAAGGATTTTAACGTCCAAAAGCACATCTCCCGACCTCATGTTATCTTCACACCAGCCGTTAGCGTTGGGGCAGACCGACGTCGCACACCTCTCTTATTGACGGGCTTAAAGGTGCAGGAATCGCTTATTTATAAGGGTTCCACTAAGAAGAAAGGGGGCAAGAAAGGCTCCGATCCCGCTTCATCTGAGGGCTCAGAGGAACATGGACCAATATCTGCTGGATAATAGAATGTCTATTGGAAGGAAGAGAGTTAAGTACTAATTTTTTCATTATTAAAGTCGTATAATCATGATCAAACCATCTACATGGAGAACAATTCTCCAACTAGCTGTGACCATCATCACCGCTATTGCCACCACTTTGGGTGTAACGTCTTGTAGGTAATTAACCTACTTCTATAACACAGCCTGCGGACAACCAGTACTCTGGTGTTCGCAGGCTGTATCGTTTCTAATACCTTGCTCCCCTACTCCAGTGAGTTTCATACGCACTAAAAAAACGTAAGCTATTTTGCAATAGATGGTCGGTAGTAACACTAAAAAACGTAACCTAGCTTTGTATTGACAATCGATAATTACACAAGAAAAGGTAAACTGCCTTTGTATTGACAATCAATAATAACACAAGAAAACGTAAATTGTCTTTGTATTGACAATCAATAATAACATAAGAAAAGGTAAACTGCCTTTGTATTGACAATCAATAATAACACAAGAAAACGTAAATAGTCTCGGGATAGATGGTCAATAGTAGTCTAATTAGTAGACTTTATTACGCCTATGTATCGTGTTGATTCATAAAGTCTTACGCTGGTAATAGCCGACAAATACGTAAGTTTCAACCGACCAAAGGGGAGCTTCCATGCGACAAATTGGTAGATTCTTTGCGACAAAAGGGGAGGTTATTTTGAAAGAGGGCGACAGAAAGGGAGGAAAAGGGCGACAAATTAGTAGTTTGTAGTGCTTTTCTTTCCTTTTTCTTGACATTCTCTCGATTATAGCGAACGTTTATCTCTTATCAAGCTCGGTTTCTTCTTTTATGAAATGAATTGTCTTTAATTATCAAGATGTGCAACTCTCATGTTATCAGTGATATGTAGTTATGTGCGACAGATTAGTAAGTTGATACCCTAACAAGCATGAGTAAGAATGCGACAGATACGGAGTTTATTGAAAATAATTAAACTTTACACTTTTTTGTCGCCGTTTATATAAATATATAATAGAATGTTTATGTTTTAAGATAGCGCACAGCTGGAGTACTGAAAACAAATATCTAGGGCATTAGAAATCCGTTTTTATGACAGAAGAACAGGCTTTTTAGACAGAAGGACATAGTTTTTTAGACAAAATGACATAAAGACATATTGTTTTAATGACATATTATTAAGACAGAGGAACATAGGAACAAGAGTCATGATAACGAAAGGGTAAAAAGAAAGAAACGCCCTTCTCAAATGGAGAAGAGCGTTTCTTCTTATCGAAGAGAGCCTTTCCTTACATCAAAGAGACGCCCCCTTTATCTGCAAACAATGGTTTTCACTCCCCTCTCCATTACTTCCCTTCGGTCAGTGACCGTTGGTTCTGAGAGGGGGAGAGGCTTTTCCTTATTTGCAAACAATAGTATTCACTCCCCTCTCCATTCGGAGAGGGGTTGGGGGAGAGGCTGTAGATGGGTTGTTGCTGGGCTGTAGCTAGGCTGTTGTGAGGCTTCTTCTCCCCCCTAATCAGCCGTATGCACCTTCTTTCTCTTCCCACTGAATTCAGTGAAGTCAATGCGTATGATCTCCACACGATGGAAACTCTTGTGAGCGTATTTATCGCCAATCTCCTTGAAATCAGCCGATAACTTATCGATTAGAAGGTGCAGGGCGTGCATCTTCTCTTCATCAGAAAGGTGGATACGAGCCTCTCCGAAGAAGATAGCACTCTCATATTCTGTGGTGAAGTTACGCGGTAACAAGTGGACGTTACCAATGATACATAGCGACACATTAGGGTTCTTTTCAATGGCATCTAACTTCCTCCCAGATGGCGCACAATGGATATACACGCTGTGATCACCATCCCAAACGAAGTTGACAGGGATACCATAACCAGCGTTATCTGCCACCATGCTCAATACTCCATACTCACCATCTCTTAATAACTCAAGTGCTCGCTCCTCGTCCATCAGGCGATCCTGACGACGAACACGGTCGTTTACATATTTCATTTGCATAGTTTTTTATTATTTATTCAACAATGTACTTGATATAAAACAAGTATATCGTTTGCAAATTATCTTTACACTTATCATTTCTTATTAACCCTCTTCAATATCGAAGAAAGGCTATGATACAAAAAAGCCTTGACTGATTCACATCACCCAAGGTTTAAATACTAAAACTAAATTAACCACTAAAAAAACTTGATGCAAAGGTAGTGATTTATTTTCAAAACGCAATGCTCGACCGCAAGAAAAATGCTTTTAGACTATTACTTTTAACCTTTATTATAAAACGGAAGACTTTTGTCGTATCCTACTGACAATTAGTCGAGATAGTGGAAATCGTGTACTGCAAGTGAGGAAAGTAGCTGTAATATTTTGCAAGCTATACTTTATGAAAATATTAAACACTTTCTTACTTGTAATGATTATAATATTCTCGTCTATAAAAAGCCTTTTCTAGGCGTTGTTATTGCCCTATTTGTCCATATTAGAGATTACATTTTTCTTTACTAGAAAAGTGTAATTAATACGCTAGATTAGCATTCCGATGGACCAAACTAACCGAATCGAACAGCCCAACGACAGCCTCTCCACAATCCAACTAAAGCCTCTCCACAACCCAACTACAGCCTCACCCCCACCCCCCTCTCCGAATGGAGAGGGGGGTGAAAACCATTGTTTGCAAATAAAGGGGGCGTTTCGTTGGTGTGAAGAAAGGCTCTCTTCATAACGAAGAAACGCCCTTCTCGATTGGAGAAGGGCGTTTAAACTATAATAAGAAACTTTTCCTCTTATATCAGAAAGACTTTATATAGTATAGAAAAGCTAGAGGGAATGTTTCAATATCATACCTTAATACAACACAAACGCACGTACCTTAAACTCGAAGGGAGAGAATTCAGAAGGGAAGTAAAGCTCCCTTGCTATTGGCCAAAAGCGACTACCTCCAGAATGCGCAGTGCTTGTCCAATAATAACCGTCTTGCTCTGTTGTCATGAAAGATTTACCTCCTGCATCCGTAAAAGCCTTTTCGAACAAGTATCCATACCACCGATATCTTTGGGTTAATGAGCCTATCGACATGATATCTTGTGCAAAACCGAGTAAGTCATAAGCATGGAAATAGTCTTGTTGTGATGGTAAGAACCACTTCTTCGAAGCCAAAGATCCTGATAACGCAACACTGGGACGGAATCTTCCTGCCGCATAAAAGGCTGGGAAGTCAGGGTTATTTCCCTTTACTTTATCCCCTGTAACATTCGAAGAAGTATAACTTGCATTCCATGTCTCATCGTATCCACTAGTTGCAAACTGTGCCAGATACCTATTTGCATCAATAGTAAGATCACTGTTAGATACTTGAACAGTTGAAGTGGGAACACTCCTATATTTCTCTACAGCAAACTTATACTTCGTTCCGTTTCCGACCTCTTCTATAGCTGCAGCGAGATGGTTTACAGGGTCAACAACAACTCCGACAGGTGTCTTTCCAGGGTTCTTATGTAGCAAGCCTGTTGTTCCGTCGCTGAAAAGATAGGTGAAGTAAGGCTTGATCTTCACGGCTAT
>NZ_JAPWAR010000034.1:0-19886 GCF_041433025.1 Prevotella sp. 20925_1_30
ATGGTTAAGCCTTTCTCCCTGCTAATTTCCTCTGTTATTCTTGCAGCCTTGTTGCTTACAAAGGTGGTATCATAAACTTCTCCGTATAGGCTGATGCGGTTGGCGATAATGTGGATATGCCTGTTGTCTGTATCCTTGTGCGTTACTGCCACCCACTGATGGTTGTCAAGTCCCATTTTCTTGGCAAACAAATGGGCTATTTGGGCAAATTCGGAAGCTGATAGTTTCTTTTCGTCCTGTGGCGCAATGCCAATTTCAATGCGCAGGAACTTGTTCCTGCATCTGGTATTGTAATCGCTGACTAACTTCATTTCCTCGTAAATAGCCTTTGATTCTCTGCTACAAAGGTTATGGAAGGCAAGCCGATTACCCAGCTTGCCCTCTCTGAAGATATAGCCCAATGCAGTACTTCCGTGCGCTATCGCCTTACACTTTCCTATCATACCTCGGCAGATTTAAGATCTTATATATATCGTCACCAATGCGGAAGTGAGGGTCGAAAAAACGCTTAAATGCTTCTTTGGCACATATGGAAAGGTTCTTGGTTATCGGCACCCATGACTCGTCCTTTATCCTGATGAGGTTGGAAACCTGTGCGTAGTACATTCCCGTTCGGTGGAGTACGGCAATGGCTTCCTTTTCATTGTCGGTCATCTTGGGAACGGCTACCACTTCACCATTCAAAAGAATCTCACGGCAGTACTCGGAGAACTTCCGCCCTGTGCTTTCTCCCTTTGCCTTGATACGCTGCCTCTCCTCCAAAGTACACCTAACCTTGATGAACTCCGTCTTGTTCATCTGTTTTTCTTCATTGTCCTGCTGCTGCCATTGGGTAGCTTTTCTTCTGTATTTTTTCATATAAGTTTCTCTGAAAGTTAATCATTATGGATGATTCGTTGCTGCTTAATTTCTGAACGCTGACCGATGAGAACGGAGTGATTATGGTCTAATCTCCCCGACTGTTTGGCGAGGGGAGCAAGCGCAGTTTGTGGGTACAAACTGACGTCTTGCAGGTGCTACCTAACAGACTTTACGCACAAGGCGTTTTGCAGTCGAAAAGTGAATGCTGTGCATTCCGTGCCTGACTGTGTTCGTGATGTTCTCATCATTCAGATGTCTGCTTAGTAAAAATATGATGTCATATTTGCCCAAATATGACATCTCATTTATGAGAATATGACATCATATTTTAATGCGATTGTAGGAATAGAGTGAGAAATAAATCTATTGTAATTCCTCCATCGACCCTTTTCCTGCGGTTTACAGCTTTCTCCATTTCTCAATATCCTCACCGTACTCCTCCAAATGAAGGCGCACGATGTTCTCTACAAAACTTGAAAGGTTGCTGCCTCTGTCGCCTAATCTACGCACAATGAAGTCGGCACGCTCCTGTGTCTCCCTACTCAGATAGACAGCCTTCCTATTACTGAGTTTGGCAGGTAAAAGATAGGCTTGCTTGTAGGCTTCGAGCGTCTCCTTTCTCATTTTGGCACTGATGCGTCTTTGAACGGCTGCGTTCTCTGTATTCCGTGCAGACTCAGAGTGCATGGTATTCTCTGTGTCCTGCTTGTTCGTTGGTCTTTCTCTTTCAGGAACCGCAGTCGCTTCTTGTGAAGTAGATTCATTCTCTGTTTCATCTTCCACACCCAAGAACCATGAAAGGTCTTTGTCGCTCATCATAGTTTCCTTTTCCATTTCTATTTCATTTTAAGTTTGACTTGTTTTGATTTCTTGTTTTGTCCTGTAATTGATATGTGTGTCTGTTCTTGCGCTTTCCGTTTCTGCTGCTCACGGACACGGCTGACATGAAAACCGTTGAGATCCTTGAAGTCTTTGTAATGTATGTTCATGTTCTCAACATGGAAGCCTGCCTTTATGAAATCTTGAACAGCCCTCCGTCCTGCTTCGTCATTGTCAAGGAAGGTACGGATATGGGTGAGGTGTCGTTCATTCAAATAGCGGATAGTCTTTGTCACGTTGCTCACGGAGTTCATCACAAGGCAGTGGTTGGTAATCTCTTCTTTCATTGAAAGGAAGGAGAGGAAGTCCATGAAGCCTTCAAAGATACATACAGGCTCCGCTCTATCCGTGAATATCGGAGTAATGTCCTTCGGTGCTATCGTTCCCTTGAAAGAGCCGCTATCCCGAAGTTCATAACCTCCTGATTGATTGGCAAAGCCGATAGCTTGGTAATGGCGACCTCCTACCTCATAGCTGATACAACGCAGAAAGGGCATAGCCTTTTCTATGTTGATGCAGCGTACCTTTGTAAGGTACTCCTGTAAATGTGGCGGCAGGGTGTCTGATATTTCTATCAGTCTCCTTGCTCCATTTGCAGCTATCACATGCTGGGAATTATTTGGCACGAAGTCATTAAGAGAACTATATGTGCCATTATCGGAAGCGTTCTGTCCCAAACGACGGATGGCTTCCGATAGCGTGCATCCCTCTAAGCGCATACAGAGGTCGATTATGCTTCCGCCCCTGCCTTCGGCATAGTCTATCCAGAGGTTCTTCTCTGTGTCTACCTTGAAACTCGGATGTGTTTCCGCACGAAGCGGTGAACGGTACAGGGCATAGGCAGGTGTCCTGCGTACAGGCTTGATACCTTTCCTTTCAAGATACTCCACGATGGGGTATCGCTTGATTGCTGATAAATCTTTTTCTTTCATTGTGATATGTTTTATTAAACTGATTTTTTAATTTTTGCTTGAATGACAATGATATGTTTGAATTATATTTGAATAGTAGTTGAATAATCGATGAAAGAAATTCTCTTTTCTGAAGTTCCCCCTCCAAACTTTTTCATCTTTCTTCTTACTACATAATATTTTAAGTTAAGTAATTGATTTACAACATATTTTTATAGTACAAAGTCATACTACGAACTTACGACATACGGCTACTACATTTGGTTGCTGCAATAACTTGACAAGGGACAAGGGAGAATCTTCCTTACCTTATATACATAGATGGGACTGCTGCCCTCTCGCCTCTTGCTCACTTTCTCGAAGCCTACTCTTTTCAAGGCTTCGCCCATGTGCTTCAAGGATAAAGGATGATGCGTATAGTAGCCTAAGTAGGTGATTATTTCTGTGGTAGTCATATAGGTACAATTGGGATTATCGTCCGTAGGTTTCTCAAAACAGCGGAGCAGCAGTTCCATTTCTGCGGTCTGCACTTGGAATTCCTCGATCTCTTTGTATAGCTTCACTATCTCATCATCGTCAAACCAATAGCGGAAGCCTGATTTTAAAAGGGCTTTCGCTTCGGTATAGACGGCATCCATAGAAATAGTTTTAGCTCGTTCAATATCAATGGCAAGCACCTCAAAGGGCAGAAATCGTCTGCTTCCTGTGGGGGCAGTCAAGAAATCATTGCCGTTTACCGATGCCACGAAGCTCGCCAAGTGAGGATGTTCCTCCACATATTTGTCGTAGGGCATACGGTATTTTACCATCGGGCAGGTGATTAGGTTCTTCAGCTCGTTCTCATCACGCTTGTTGAGGGTTTTGAGTTGGTCGTCTATGTTTACGATGAGGTTTTGCCTGATGTAAGTAAGCGTGTCTTTCTCTTGCGGATATATCTTACCTGTGTAGCTGTAACCATGCATGGCTGGAGGGCATAGCAAATCAAGAAAGGTAGTCTTGAACTTTCCTTGTTCCCCTGTTAGTACAAGGTAGGTATGGTTACGGCATTCACGGTCGTCCATGGCGTTGGCTACCACTGCAACAAGCCATTTGGTAAGGTACGGCAGCCACTTCTCGGAGTTGTGGACGGTAACACACGATGCAAGGCCGGCAATGACTTTCGGTGAAAAGGAAATGCTGCTGGTATCAGCATGATTACTAAAAAGGGCGTTGGCACTTCCAAAATTTATATCTATCAGCGGCAAAGCCTTGAAGTATTCCTGTATGGGATTGATGCGTGGCGAAAAACTGCGTTCGATGATGGAATAGAGATTATCGGCGGAAGTAATAATACCTTCCTCGCTATCAAGTTCCCTGCGAAAGGTATTGATGTCATAACGACTGACCTTGCTAAACACATTGGCACACTTGGGAGAAAACTCTGTTCTGCCAAGTACGGTGTTGAACCTGAAGTCATAATGGGTGGAGAGGTAGCTTTCTATCTCCTTGTTTTTGGAAGTTTGCCTACTATGCTTCGGCTTATCTTCTGTGCGTATATTGCTATTGTCTGCGCATTTCTTCATAATCGTCCTAAAATGATTTCTGAAAGTGAAGTTAAGGAGGATAATTCTGATAGCCAAGCATTCTCGGTGTGCTTGCATAATGTTGCATAAACCTGCTATAAAATTCCTTGTAGGAAATCATCAAACATCTTAGTTTTTAGTGGATTAAATGGAGAAATCAAAGGATAAAAGGAAATGATCCAAATACCAATAATTGATTGGCTTTGTAACAAACCACATTCAAATGCGGTATTCCGCACATTTGGGTAGTGAGCTATAAGTAAAGGAATAACAAAGAACGGATAAGGCGAAAATAACTACCTATTTAAACAAAAAGTAATCCACAAAAAGATGTAAGCAAAAATTAAGAGCTTATCTCTATGTTCTCTGAAATCTTAGAACAAGGCAGAATACTTATGTCAAATGGTAGCTTGTACTTTTATAGCTATTGGCTGTGAAAGAAGAAAAGTGGGCGTACCAGCGTTGATAACGACAAGAAATAAGGAAAAGAATTTCATCGTATTTCCTTTGTTTTCCCTGCTGTTCCTTAGTGCTTTGAGCATAAGGAAACTATCCATACTTTTGCATCGTGCTGGAGCGCAAAAGGCTGCAACACAAGAAAACAGTAACAACAAACAAAACAATAGAAGTATGGGGTATTTAATAATTACAGACCAGAACTGGCAGAAACTAAGGGACGAGATATTAAGTCTTGCCGACTGCTGCCACAAGGCATTTGGAGAGAAGTGTAAGCACACAGATTGGCTGCACAATGGTGATGTGTGCCAGCTGCTTAACATCAGTAAGCGCACATTGCAGCATTATCGAGATACGGGCGTACTGCCATTCGCACAGATCGGGCACAAGTGTTATTATAAACGTGAGGACGTGGAGAAGCTGCTCCTTGCGAAGACGGACAAAACTAAAAAGCAATAGAATATGGAAACAGCAAGAGATTTGAACTTCGGCTCCGACGAGATGCAGGTGCTCATTACTGCGCTGCACGATGTGGGCAGGAGAATAAAGGAAGTGGGAGAAACGCACAAACCACTGTTTGGTGGCGAGCATTTTCTCATAGGCAAGGAGGTATGCGAACGTTTGTATATCAGTCCTCGCACGTTGCAGGATTATCGGGATAAGGGGATTATACCCTATACACAGCTTGCAGGGAAGATACTCTATAAGGCTTCGGACTTGGAGAGGTTACTGGAAGAGTATTACAAGATATAACAACAGAAACACCTAACTAAGTATAGTCTGTTAGGTGTTTTTGCTTTAATCTTTCCTAATATTCTTATAATATATTTACTTCTGTTTATAAAGTATATAAATCCAACTTTTTGAAAGTAAGAGCCAATTTGTCAAAGTATATTATAACTTTCCATAACAAAAACTCATTTCCCTTACATTTGCAAAATTGCCATCTTTTATCTCTTGCAAAAATAGCCGAGCACACATTTTGGCATCATCGCCAGCACGGTGATGTGTGCCATACGATATAGAAAAATGGTCGCAAAGATAGTCGAGCGAATTACAACCGAAATCATAGATATGTCGGGCGGCACGGAGCGAACAGTAATAATCAATGTCAGGACAAGGTAGATGGTGTAGTTGTAAGGTATGGCGAATACAGCTCGTATCAAAGGTTGCATTGTGGGCTACAAGATATAATATTTTTCAATACACTGATATTTAATATATTACAGCAACATAAAAGCAAACAACTTTCAATTTAGTATCATTTTAGCACCACTATTTAACCACTGCGATAATCCAAACAACGAAACAAATACTATCATAGAATTGGGAATGGGTTTGGCTTGAATTTGCTTCTAAAAACGTGCACAAAACTCGTTTTATACCTAATCCTTGTAATTTTTCTACAAAAATACAAATTATAATTTGATGTATGAGATTTTATTTGTATTTTTGCACCGTGTAATAGATAAACTCAACGAATATGATAGCAGAATTCACCATTGAAAATTTTTTCTCAATAAAGTCTCCACAAAAGATAAGTTTTGAGCCTTCGTCAGATACTTTTATGTCTGACGAATATTCGTATGAAGTTAAGGACGGGGTAAAGTTACTAAAAGTAGGCATCATATATGGTGCTAACGCTTCCGGCAAAACCAACTTCTTGAATGCTGTTGAATTTTTCAGGATGCTTGTGCTTAGGATGCCCAAAGACCGAAACGAGAAAACTGAGGTTGTTCCTTTCATGCTGGATGATACATCAAGGAATGAAAAGACTAAAATGTCGATGGTATTCTATATTGGTCAGTCGAAGTATATCCTTACTTTTGAATTGGATGAAAAATATATCCATTCCGAGACGCTGATTGTTTATGATTCTATCCGACCTACCAAATTGTATAGCCGCAGTTATGATGCAGCAACCGATTCCACGACAATAGATTTCGGCGTAAATCTGAAAATGACAAAGAAAAGTCAAGATGTGATTTCCGGCAACACTATTAATAATAGCAGTGTGCTTGCCGCATTTGGTAAAAGCAACGTGGAGCGGACTAAACTGAATGATGTGTACGATTATTTCGCCAAACAGGTGAAAGAGGTACTCGCACCGGGTATGTTGCTTTCGGGCTATGTCAAGTCACGATTGGATAAAGACGAATCGGGTGACTTAAAGAAGTTTATCCTAAACTTCCTGAAAGCCTCTGACTTCAACATAGAAGATGTTGCATTACACGAGGAGGAGGAATTTATTACCCCAGAACTGGAGCAACTGATTCAGAATGCCCCTATTGGCGATGAAGCAAAAGCCGATATGCTTAGAAAGGGGAAAATCACAAATACCGAATTGACATTCAAACATAAAGCTGGCGATAAACTTTATGATTTGTCGGAAGAATACGAATCCAACGGTACAATGAGGTTTTTAGGTATGGCTGTGATTCTGAATTTCTTGCTAAAGACCAATCGGTTTGTTCCGATTGATGAAGTTGAAACAAGCATCCACTACGAGCTGTTGGCTTATTTTATAAAAGTCTTTTTGGCCAATAGTGAAGGAACATCGCAGATGCTGCTTACAACTCACGACATCAACCTTCTTAATGAAGATTTCATTCGTCGTGACACAATATGGTTTACCGACAAAGACGAACTTGGCGAAACCAAAATAGTGCGTTTGTCTTCTTTGGGGCTACATAAGAATCTCTCTCCATATAATGCCTATAAACAAGGTAAATTAGTAAAACTGCCGTTCCTTGGCAGTCAGTATATCAATTTAAACGACTGACAATATGGGACAAACAGTAACAAAAAGTATTGCCATCATAGGCGAAGGAGAGACCGAATGGTTCTATTTCGACTCTTTGAGGGTAGCGTGTCGCTATCCTTTCAAGGTTGCGCCTGATTTTCCACAGCATAGTGACATCAAGCATATCCTAAAACTGGTAGAATCCTACTTGAACAAGCAATATGATTTCATCGTATGTCTGTTTGATATGGACAGACTATTTCAGTTTCCATCTGAAATGCAGTTGTATCAGCGGGCAAAGAAAAAATATGCTGCAAAGAGATATGCCGGAAGGGTGATGTTTGTAGAAACGAATCCTTGCACGGAATTTTGGTTCTTGCTTCATTTTCTGCCAAATGTGATTTGTCGGCGATACGAAAGTTACGAGCAACTGCTTCCTGAATTGCAGAAGTATATGCCTGGCTACGAGAAGACAAAACGGTATTTCATACGCACCAACCTATACAAATACTTGACAGAGAATGGCGATTTGGAACGAGCGATGTTAAATTCTGAAAAGTTGTGCCAACTCTGCAAAGAATCGCCAGAGGATTTGATAGCATATTCGGAGGTGCATAGAGTGATAGAGTTATTGAATAAATTAGGTTTGAATTAAGACTATGCAAAAAATAGGAAATTTCGATATTGTGATTAACAAATGCCTTTGGGAGATAAATCAAGAATCGACAACACCTGATTTAGATAAAAACGATTTCTTGCTATCTGTTATAAATGGTTTCGAAGATGGTAAATGGAGAAAGGGCGAATTGCGTAAGTTTATATTTGATAATATTGCTCAAACAGGATTGTCAGCTGAAGACCGTGACAATCTTTATTCTGAATCGCCATATACCACTATAACGGAATCAATAAAAAATCTTCGACTTGTTGATAAAGATAACGGCAAAGGCAGTGAGATTGCAGAAATAATTTTATACGGAATTATGCGTTACCACTATCATGCATTACCTGTTGTTCCAAAGATTTTTTATAAACAGAATCCCAAAGACAATGCAAAAGGAGCAGATAGTGTTCATATCGTTTTGGATGATGACGGTGATTTTTCTTTGTGGTTAGGTGAAGCTAAATTTTACAATGATATTGCTGACGAAAGGCTATACGAACCAATTAAATCTGTGTTTGACACTATTTCCACGGACAAAATTAAGAAAGAAAACGCCATTATTACAAGTATAAAAGATTTAGAATATGTCATAGCAAATCCTAATGTCAGAAAAAAAATACAAACAACTTTACGCCGTGAAACATCCATCGATGAAATAAGAAAAAGACTTCATGTGCCTATTTTGTTACTACATGAATGTAGTATAACAAATGAAACTACTGAATTGTCCGAAAGCTATTTGGGAAATATCAAAAAATATCATCTAAATAGAGCGCAAAAATATTTTGTATCGCAAAATAATAAACAAATGAAAGAAAAAATCCATGGATATGAACATATTCAATTCCATTTAATATTATTTCCTGTACCCCAAAAAACAGATATAGTTAATTGGTTTGTGGAACGAGCTAAACAGATTAAGGAAGATGCTTAACACTGAAATATTTGAAGAATGTGCTCAAATTAACACCTTGATAGAAAATAGCAATAAAGCAGAAGCCCGATCAATGGTTATTAATTTGTTGGACAAGTTGCAACGTGATGGGAATGAATATACTCCTCTTGTAAATCATGTTATAAGGGAAGTGGGATTATTCCCTTATATAGACCCCAAAACTGCTTTATGGGAAGACCAAGTTGTTGTTGAGGCGTTTAAAGCTAATGTTGGGGATAAAATTCCAGTAACACTCCATAGTGCTCAATCTCATGTCCTAAAACGACTTCTATTGGGCGATAATATTGCTGTTAGTGCACCAACAAGTTTTGGTAAAAGTTTTATTATAGATGCTTTTATTGCCATACGCCAGCCGGAAAATGTGGTTATAATAGTACCTACAATTGCTTTAGCAGATGAAACACGTCGCAGAATAGAACATAAATTTTCGCAGAAATATAAAATTATCACGACAACAGATGCAACTGTTACGGAGCGTAATATTTTTATCTTTCCACAAGAACGTTCTTTCGCATATCTTGATAAGTTAAAGAAAGTTGATATGCTTATTGTTGATGAGTTTTATAAAGCAAGTTCGATGTTTGATGATGACAGAAGTTCATCTCTACTTAGTGCAATCATTGAACTTGGAAGAATATCACGTCAAAAATATTATCTAGCCCCCAATATTCACAAAATAGCAGATAACGTTTTTACTCAAGGTATGCAATTCATGAGATTGACTGATTTCAAAACGGTTATCACTAAAGCGGCAAAGATATATGAGAAACAAAAAAATGGCGAAAATACTGATGAGTTCAAAAAGAACCATCTTGTCAATATCTTACAAAATAACACATCTAAAACGTTGATTTATGCAGGAAGTTATAATAATATTAACAAGGTTAGTAACATCCTTGCGGATGAATTACCTAAAAAAGAAACGCCGCTACTTAAAAATTTCAGGGATTGGCTAAAAGTTAATTATGGAGATTCATTTTCTTTATGTCAATTAAGTGAACTAGGTATTGGCATTCATAATGGGAAAATGCATAGGTCTTTGAGCCAAATACAAGTAAAGTTATTTGAATACACAGAAGGACTAGACACAATCATTTCTACTTCTTCTATTATAGAAGGGGTTAACACACAAGCAGAGCAAGTTATTGTTTGGTCTAATAAAAAAGGCTCGCATAAGTTTGATTATTTTACATATCGAAATATTATTGGGCGAGCTGGTCGCATGTTCAAATATTTTGTCGGAAAAGTTTATCTCTTAGAGGAGCCACCCATACAAGAAAATACAACTTTAACAATCGGTTTTCCTGATGAAGTAGCAGAGTCTTTAGATTCTGAAAACCCAGGAATAGAAATAAGTCAAGAGCAAAACAACCATATCAAAGAATATGAGGCATTTATGATGGATGCTTTAGGTTCTGACAACTTTGGTCAAATAAGGAAACTATCTATTTTTAAATCTTTTGACCCACCAATCCTTAAATCACTTATAGAAAAATTGAAAGCGAATCCAAGTTGGCCTAGAGGATATGCCGCATTGGCAGCAACAAACACTTATAATTGGAGAGAGCCTATTTTGGATGTTGTAGATCTGCTCGGAGACAATATGGCCAGACTTATCAAAATTGCTATATGGAAAATGCCTGATAACTGGAATCGAACTATTGCAGAGGTTTATTCCGAACTTTCTAATGTAAGTTATGAAGATCTGTTCTCGGCTGAACGATACCTATCTTATAATCTATGTTCAACTCTTTCTGTTATAAATGTACTAAAGAAATCGTTCGACCCAACATCACCTGACATTTCTTTGTTTATAGGGCGAGCTGCAAATGCTTTTCTTCCTAAATTAGTATATCAATTAGAAGAATATGGACTACCAAGAATGATAAGCAGAAAAATTCAAGATTCTGGATTGATTAATCTTGAAGATGATTCGGTAGAAATATCGGAAATTATTACACTGTTTAATAATATAGGTAGGAAAAGAATCATTCATGACCTAAACGATTTACTTCCGTTTGATAAATTTATAATTAGCTATTTTTACGATGGAATATCTTAGTTGTCATGACTTTATGATTTCCCATAAATTTGCCTGTAAATTTAAACAGTCAGCATAATAGCGTGTTCTTGGCTATATAATTCAAGAATAAAATATAGGAGGCTAAATATGGCAACAAATCCACCGTCAGGAGACGGACATCGCAATGGTGCAGTGAAAAATCGTTCACAGGTTTTTAATCCCAAAACCGAACAATGGGTAAAAAGGGATAAAGATACAGGGCGTTTCATGGATGTCAAACAAGATGGTACACCATTTAAAGGTGTGCGAAAAGAAAAATGAGTTTTTAATGAGGGCAGTAATGCGATACTTGCCCTCGTTTGCTTTTACATTGGCTTTATCATTGATTCGATGAATGCTATTTCATCCTCTGTCAAGCCATATTTGGTGTAGAGTTGGCGGTCGATGTCGGGGATGGACTGCGACTAGTCGATGTCGCTGTTATTTGTAAAGTCTTGGAGTGGAACAAATTTATAAGTGCCAGATGTCATATTTTTGAGTTTACGAGCCCCAACCAAAATACGAAAAAATTTGGTTTGAGTATATTTTATTACGCTCTTTGCTTCGTCTTCAGATTCAAAAGGGCCAATAGCCAAAAATGTTTCAGAACATAGCATATTAGGAAGTCCTAATTCAGCTTTACCTATAATTTTCGCAGGTACTGGATTTTGCAAGTTCCAAAACGAAGTGCAATAAAAGAGTGTCCCTCTCCGAGAGATGCAGACGTTCTCGACGCGTAGCAAGAGGTTGTCTGCATCTCTCGGAGAGGAAAAAGAAACAACCAGCAATACAAATAAAAAAAGGAGACCGAAGTCTCCCAAAGATTAACTAACTTTGTATTGCAAATGTATCATCAATTAATCTCGGAGTAAAGGTCGCAAATTTTTGCCTTACTCCAAAAGAAAACAGCGAGAAAAGAAATTGCCGACATCGTCGGTATTAGTCAGTCAACACTCTCCTTACCTTCAATGGCAAAAGGCAAAGTAAAACATACCAGCACATGGCTATTCTGCTGCTTTGCCATCTCTATATAATAAGGTAAAAGCACAGGCATGGTGTCGCCACCCAAACAAGCAATGAAAACAGTAATACGAGCAAAGGAAATCTGAGCTACTTTTCCTTTTACCTTATTGATTACACTTAGTTCTTTTAAGTCCCAAGCGTTACCAATAGCCATAAGGTCGACGCTACTGTCTTTCCATAATTCTTTACCATTTATCGCATATTGCTGATAAATACTATCGACAATGATACCACCACCATTACCAATTCCACATACCGTAAAATATTTTTCCATACACATAATCTTCATACTATAAAGTATTAATCTGCTGCATTATTTTATTATATTCTACCTCCATAACCTTTTCTATGCATAGTTGTTGAATGAGTCTATATTTTTTAACTTTATACCCATAAACCTCACTTTGCTACTAAGTCATCAATTAGCAGGTTGGACACCAGTCCTTTTTGAATAGCCTTAACAACAAAAGCATGATAAATCAGTTTGAATTCTGGTCTATGCGGTCTATTATTTTTAGCCTCTTTTTCTTTCTCTGTATAATGAATGTGGTGGGCATACTCATGGATTGCTGTATTGATATTGTCTTTGTCTGAATATCTATCATAGATACGAATACGATGAAGACTCGGAGTATATGTACCCATAATACGCTTGTTGCGTTTATGCTTCACATCTACAACAAAGCTCTCCTTACAAGGATAAATCTTATGGAGTAAGTCAATATAGAATTCAACAGAATAACTCATAGCTTTTACTTAAACATTTTTACCTCTTCTTCTGTCAACTGTCGCTCAGAGCTTTTGTTGCCGTTGGCATCATACCAGATTGCAGTATTTCCATCTCTTACCACAAATTCATCTTCACCAACTTGAATTGGCTTACCATTTATCTCAACTTCCGCTACCTGTTTACTCTCCGCATCGAAGAAATGGAAGATGTTTGGTTGGCGAGCAATCACAAAAAAAGATCCTCCTTCTATCATAAACATGTAATTCTTCTTGGTTATGGGACTTCCGAAATACATTTCTGTTTTACTCTTACGTTTCTTATCTGTATAAGTAATTTTTCTGTGTTTTGATAAAAGGACTAATATATGTTAATTAAAATATAACACTTCTGCAACATTCTATAAATCAATTATATTTGCTAAAAATATGAGTCTGATGTTATTGAAAGATTTCTTCCAAATGTTCCCCGATGAGAATAGCTGCGAAAATTACCTTAAGGGTGTCCGAGAAGAGGTAGGTGTTGTATGCCCTAAGTGTGGAGCAACCAAGTACAAATGGCTATATGGAAGGAGATCTTTTCAGTGCGAGACCTGTGGCAACAGAATTCCCTTGACAAAGGGCACTGTTATGGAACATAGCAAATTATCGCTCTATGATTGGTTTTTCACTGCGCACATGATGACATCCATAAAACAAGTCCTATCGGCTAAAGAGATTCAGCATCAACTTGAACTTGAATATTATCTTCCTGCATGGTTGATGATGATGAAACTGAGGGATATTATGGGACAGAGAGATAGTATCTATCAACTCTCTGAGCAGATAGAACTCGATTTATCGTATTTCCCAACTTCTTTTATTTCAGAGGAGGGCGGAGAGAAAATCTTAAAGAGTAAACAAACTCCTGTGCTGGTAATTGCGCAGAGCAAAGATGCGGATTCTATTCTAAGCACTTATCTATCAGATAACACTGATACAGAGCGTTTTAACAAAGCATCTAAACTTATAAAGCAAGCTAATAGAAGCAAGGTGAAGAAAGCTGTTCGCTATATCAAAATGTATGCATTACCTAATAGTCAATACAAGACATTAGCACCTTATGTTGAAAAGTCGGTAGTTCATGACTAAAAGATAGATACAGACGGAGGACATAATCTCATAATCCTTAAGAAAACTCTGACAGGTCTTGTCCAACATGTTCAAACAGAAAGTAGCCCACACGAACTCGTGACTAAGGTTCTGCCATGGGTTCACATCGTTACAGGAGAATGCCGCAGTGGTATTGATGCCATTCACAAAGAAATTGATGAGCGGTTTCTCCAATTATACTTGAACGAGTATTGTTGGAGATTTAACCGTCGTTGGTTTAGGGATAGCAAGAAACCAGAATATGACTTGTTCAGACATCTGATGAAGACGGCTGTCCAATATAAATCAAGTATAAAGTGGCACGACTATGAGGCATACTTTGAAAGAATTTAAGATTTGTTAGTCCTTTTATCAAAGCACAGAACATTATCTTCATATCTTGAACAGAGAGTTTGATGTTTTTCTCTATTTCCATTCTATGAGCCATATACTTTACCATTTTGACGGTCGCCAGGGACATATTGAAAGCAAAGTCTAGTTTTTTCTCGCTTCGTGCTTGACAATGCTCTAATCCCATAAAACCTTTCGCATTGCGAAACAGGAATTCCTCTTGGAATCTTGCTCTGTAGATGTCAAAGATGTCTATAGCCTCCATTGTGGTATCTGTTGAGAAGAACATCTTTCGAGTTTGCGTCTTCTTGCCTTCTATGTTAAATCCCATAGTTGCAAGTCCCTCCACAAATGGATAGACCGAAAAGAATGCATCTGCAACAAACAGATTGCTGGTTTTAAGGAACTCCGTCTTGTTGCTGTGAATTGCTCTGAGGTACTGCTCTATTAGAGAGCTATTGCCTTTACACCACTTCAGACAGTCCGGGCGTCTGCCTTTGTCCACCTTGTCTGCTCTCGTTTGCTTTGCGCACATGAATATCGCATCATTGCTGTCGGCATCCACAACGGCAAAGCCAAGTATTTCAAGTCCACGCTTTATCGTGCCGGCTGTACCAGACCAGAAATAGGCAAGTCCCGGAGTATGTTTGCCCGACTTGGAGATGAAATTTGGATCAAGCGCTATTGCACAACGTCTCATAGGAAGCATTGACAGAAAGAACTTATTGAATGCAATCCAATTGAACTTCTTCTCAAAGTTCTGACGATAACGCTGTTCGCAAGATGAAGAAAGTCTTCCCATCTGAGAGAAATTGATTCGGATAAATGTGGTTGCGTAAATTAACATCGTCTGAATGAAGAATGTTTTGAAATTTTTTCGTACCTTTGTGCTGCAAAGGCTTAATGCGCTATCGCAAAGAGTTTTGAGCTGGTCAAGTTGGTTCATTTAAGTAATCTTTAAGTGATTGGTAATCAACTATAAAGGTACAAAAAAACACGGACTTGACCAAATTTAAAAGCAACTTATATCATTGATAATTAAACATTTAACTGCATTTTTTGAAACTCGGTAGAGTACTCAAAATTTAACGGACTATTGATTTAAAGAGATAACTTAAGTAATAGCTATAATGATACCTTGTAATGAAAATATGATTCGATTAGATGTTGTTGCTTTTTTGGCAACACTTCAATTGGTTATTCCTGATACTTGTAATTCCGATAAAATAAAAGGTTTTGGAAGTGGTTTTCTTCTACGACATAAAGATCGTTTGTTTTTTATTACAGCAGACCATGTCGTACATCTGGATGATCATGACCCAGCTAACGAGACAGGGCAAAGAATAGGAATCGATTATTCACCTCAAATTATAACGAATATCAAAATTGAAGGAGAATTGAAATCGATAAATCTGCCGGTTGGTGGGTTCTATCATTTAACAGGATTTGGGTTTGATAAGGATTCGCTTGATAATCCTGAGAAATTCATTTCGATTTTTAATAAAATCATAGATGGTGTTATAGATATAAATGATGAAAAATTGCCTTTAGATGTCAGAATTGCATCTTTACCGGATATGGCTATTAGTGAATTAAAAGAACCCCTAAGTGTTCCACTTTTAAGCAACCAAGTGATAATGCAAAATAAAGAGGTTTTGATTCAAGAAGGTAGGCCAAAACTTAGTTTATTTTCAACCCACAGTAAAAATTTCAATAACGATAATCGCTACCTTGTTGCAGGTACAATATGTAATGAAATTAAAAATTCAACTGTACTCAATAGAATAAATGTACTGCATGAAGGTTTGATATTTGAAAGATTGGATAATGATAGATATGCTATTCTTAAAATACCGACATTAGTAGAAGTAGATATTCAATATTGGGCTGGATTAAGTGGGGCACCAATACTTGATGACAACGGACTATTGGCAGGAATGCTTATTAGGGGACCAGAAAAGGAACCTTTTGTAACAGCTGTTCCGATAGAAAAAATAATTTGGTTTTTAGATATGATTATCAAAAATGAAGATAATATCCAACCTAAATCATAATCTATTTGTTTTTAATAAATTTTTTACGGTGAAAATGTAGAGTTTAATCAAAGTATAATGAATTTGTAAACAGATATTTTCTATTATCGAAAAAGGGCACACCGATATAACATCGGCATGCCTTCAAAAACTACGACAGCAAAAAGAAACAATTAAGGGATGTTCTATAAATTAACTTATTATTAATCAGCTAATTACTTGCGAATTTTCGAAAAGAAGTCGTACCTTTACATACTAATATTGATATTACCTTATGAAGAAAACGACTACATATCGCCAATCAAAACAGGAGAGTCTCTTTAAAAAAGAGTTTACTCTCAAGGCTCTTTCCGCAATGGGCAACCCGTTGGAGCAGGTATCCGCTCTTGTTGATTTTCCCCACTCGAAGTAGCTGCGCCCCGTGTCTAGACGGATTGCAGCCTTGGTCTTTATTCCATCTTCCGTATTCATGCCGTTTCCTCCATGCTTTTATTTCTGCCTGTGTTGACAATAGCCATTGTCCCTATGGTAATAGTTTCTTTTACAGTTACCTTATCATACTCTTTGTTCTTTTCCTGATGTTTGGCGATGAGTCTGTCCATATCCTCCGAAATCTTGCAGTCCGTTACCTGCGCATAAATCTGCGTACTTGCAATTGATGCGTGTCCCATCATCTTGGCGATGCTCTCGATGGGAATACCTGCACTTAGGCACATCGTACCGAAGGTATGTCTCCCCATGTGATAGGACAGACGTTGCTTTATACCACAAGCCTTGCCTACTATGCTTAACTTCGCTGCTAACACACTTCTGCTGCAACAGGGTTGAAAAATAAAGCGATTATCCATATCCGTGTTATTGCCTTCTTCTTTCACCGCTTGTAGCTTTCTTTGTTGCTCCATGATCGTCTTGGCTATGAGATGTAACGGCACTATAAATTCTACTTTTGTTTTCTGACGCTCCTTTCTAATATATATTTGTCCGTTTGCGGCACTCTTGATATGCCCAAACGTCAAGTGTTCCATATCTGCAATAGCTAAACCTGTGAAGCAGGAGAAGATAAACATCTGTCTGGCAAGCTCGGCATCACTATCACATATCTTCATAGCCATCAGTTTTTTCACATCACTCTTACTAAGAAAGCGGATAGCCTTTTCCACCTTTTCATATTCCGCATGTTCAAATGGGTTATAACGAATGATGCGCTGACTTACTGCACGGAACATCAAACGACTCAACCAACAAAGATAATTGTTGATAGAAGAACCTTTCAACCCTTTCTTTTTAAGAAAGAAGCGATATTCCTCAAACAGTTCCTCCGTTATACTTCGGATTTCTATATCCTTACTCTCTAAGTCCTTTATAAACTTGCACAGCATCCTGTTAGCATAGCAAAGGTTAGTGTATGTACCTTCTGCCTTTGACTTGCCCACACTTTCCTTTACCAATTGTAGTTCTGTATTGCTAAGCTCCAACAAAGTGATGGGAGAAGTTGCTATGCCTTGCAATCTGTTTTTAAGCAGTTCAGCACTTACCACTCCGTCTTTTAGGAGTAGTTCCTGATAGATCTTTTCTACAAGTTCTCTGAATGATTGCAGTCGAAGATTGGTTTTCTTGTCTGTTGTTATTCCTTGTTTTGAGTTCCACTCCGCAGCCTTACATTCTTCGTTTGTGGTAATGACAGAGTTCTTGCCATCTATCGTGATACGGCAGAGTATGGAGGTCAGACCATTTGCCTTAGTCTTTTGTCTGTTGATATAAAATAGTGTCTTGAATGTACTTCTCATAATGATTTTAGTTTTAATACTACTATTGCTAAAAACTCATCTGCATATTCTCCGTGAAAGAAAGGAAACGCTCAAACTCCACAAACAGCTTTTGTGGCGTAACCTTTGCATACCGCTCGGTCATACTCACGTTGCTATGCCCCAACATCTTGCTTACCGTTTCTATTGGTACTCCTTGTTCCAATGTGATGAGCGTGGCAAAGGTATGTCTTGCCGTATGCGTGGTAAAGGGAAAGGCTATACCTGCTCTTAGACGTAATGCTTTGAGATACGATTGGTAGGTGGCATACTTCATCTGTGGCAGTAGCCTTTCCCTTTCATCGCTCTTGTGCATCTCTATTATCCTGATGGCTTCGGGTAACAACTTGATACGGCAGAGAACACCTGTCTTCTGTCTGTTGAACTTCAGCCAAAGGCTTCCCTCATCATCACGGAAAAGATGCGTCTTACTTAATTCCATCAAATCACAATAGGCAGTACCCGTATGGCAGGCAAAGACAAACAAGTCCCTTGCGGTTCCCATTTCCTCCTCCAGCTCTTCAAACTCTATATTCATTAGTCTGTCAAGCGAACACCTGTCAAGAGCTTTGGGTAGCTTCTTATCTCCTCTTACTATTTTTGTATTAGCAAACAACAAGGTATCAGCCAATCCTTCACGGTATGCCAACCTACATATGGTCTTTATTTGGGAAGCTGCACCATAGAAACTGCTCTCTTGAAAACCTAATGTCCCCAAGAAAAAATCTCTAAAATCATAAATAAAGTTCTCAGATAGTTGTGAGAAAGCTAAATCCTCTACCTTATATTTTTCTTCGATGAATGTGCGAAGATTGCTTCGTGTAGAGTGATAATTAGATAGCGTATCTTTCTTAATATCTATTCCAACGTGTTCTTCTTTCTCCCTGATAAGCCTATCAAGGCGTTCTATAAGCATACACCGAGATTGTACGCTCCCTTGAAACTGCTCCTTGATGTCCGTGGCTGTAAATGTCTGTCCTTTGGACAGCAATGTTTGATAAGTGGACTGAATGGAAAGTACTAAACTATCCAGCTTTCCGTTCACTTCCACCGCCTCATGGCTCTTGCCCCTCATTCTACTCTCACGAGGACTCCACAAATCTATATCGCAAGATAGCTTGCAACTAAACTGTGCTATACTCCTTCCAAGTGTGATACGTCCCATAATGGGAGCTTTACCCTGCTTATCCTTTCCGCTCTTTTTGAGGTAGAGCAACACCTTCATCTTTTCTGTTTTCATACGCTTTAATTTTTATGGGCAAAGTTACCCGAATTAAAGCGTTCCTCACTTATGCAGAAAACTGCCGACCAAAGCAACAAACACACGAGAGAAACAATTTCAGTTACCTACATCTGCATTTAGTTACCTACTTCAAATCTTGGTAATGATTTAGTAACTGAACTTTTGCCTATATCTGCATATTTCTACCCTTTACAAATAGAGCAGTTTTATACAAATTGCCTCGTTTCTACTTCATTACCAATTAGTTTGCATATCTTTCGATATTTCTTCATTTTCCTTGATTAGTTACATTGCAAAAGGGCATCTTTTACCATGTAAAAGTCCACCTGTTATCTCCAATTTATGAATCATTATTACAACCCTTCTTATGCCCTTTTTCTTTTCATAATAAACAAATATCTCTCCCCTTGCATTATTATAACAACACCATAAAAACGACCACCTCTCAATTTTCCTGTCACTCCCTGTCACTCCTCCCCAT
>NZ_JAPWAR010000035.1:0-18170 GCF_041433025.1 Prevotella sp. 20925_1_30
CTCTTAGGTATTCATGCCCAAGAGTACCTACCTTCTCTTCCTTATCCATCCAGTCGAAACTGGCTATCACATCTAATTTTTCCATATGTTATCTTTTTGAAGCTCGTTTCTTATTCTTAATGCCTAAGTCCTGTACCATGTGCCCAAGCTCGTCATCTTTTGCTAAGTGAAGAATATCATCTTCGAGTTGTAGGGCATTGAGTACCCTCATTACCACGCCGATTGACACTGTAGGTTCACCTTTCTCCAAACGTGAGAGTGTGAGCCTAGTACATTGTGCACGTTGTGCGACTTGATTCATGGTCAGGTCTCTTCGTAATCTGGCGAGGCGGAATTGCTCACCTACTATATTCAGTTTCTCTTGCAGTGCTCTGGTCATCCAGTTGGCTTTGGTGAATTTTGTCATAATGTATCTTTTGTAGTACAAAGATACGATAAAAAGTTTAGTTTATAATACTTTATTTGTTTTTCTTATATTTATTTGATAACCTTTATTTCAAAGTTAATCAAATATAAAGTTTTGCCCCACTTTTTACCCCACTTTTTACTGATGTAAAATAAATTCACTACAGAGTTAATTTGAAAAGTAAAATAACCGATTTCTTGAACCACTTGTTTTTGCCCCACTTTTTGCCCCACTTTATTTTACGAAGTATTAGAACCTAAGTTATCAATAAATAAAATATCATATCAAATTATATCAGTAACTACTTGACATTCTGATAATTTTGATATGATTTGAAATAAATCTTTATTGATTTTGTATAGAAGTCCACTTCCCTCTCTCTCCGCAATTTCTTTCTCTTTTGCAGATTGCTTGGCAATGAGCCTGTCCATATCCTCCGAAATCTTCCTGTCCGTCACCTGCGCGTAAATCTGCGTGCTTGATATGGAGGCGTGCCCCATCATCTTGGCAATGCTCTCAATGGGTATTCCTGCACTTAAACTCATTGTACCGAAAGTGTGCCTTGCCATATGATAGGACAACCGTTCTCTGATACCGCAAGCCTTGCCCACAATGCACAGGTTCTTGCCCATTACGCTACGGCTGCAACTACGGGGGAAGACAAGGCTGTCGCCTTTTTCTTTCACCGTCTGCAGTTCTTCGTTTCCCTCCTGTTCTTCCCAACAATGGCGGATAATGGCCTCCGCTATTGGATGCAGCGGCACAACGAACTCCACCTTTGTCTTTTGACGTTCCTTTCGGATATACTTCCTCCCGCCCGCTGCCGTTTGGATATGCCCATATTGCAGAGTTTCCATATCAGCGATTGCCAGTCCCGTAAGACAGGAAAAGACGAACATCAGCCTTGCCAATTCCGCCTCGCTGTCATTCATTTTCATTGTCGCAAGTTTAGCAACTTCACTCTTTTGCAGGAAGCGTATCTTCTTTTCTTCTTTCTCATACTTGGCATGCTCAAAAGGATTGCAGCGAATAATCCTCTTGCTGACCGCACGGAACATCAGCCTGCTCAGCCAGCAGAGATAGTTGTTGATGGTCGTTCCCTTTAATCCGCGCTTTTTGAGAAAGAAGCGATATTCCTCAAACAAGTCCTCCGTAATGGTGGAAATGGATATGTCCTGCAATCCTTTATCTTCCACAAACTCACGGAGGTTCTTGTCAGAATGGGACAGATTCAGATAAGTTCCCTCCGCCCTTGACTTTCCAACGCTTTCCTTGAGTGCTTGCAGCTCCGCCCTGCTCATGGCAAGGAGGGTTGACGGATTCTCTGTTATGCCTTGCAGGTGGTTCTTGATAAGTTCAGCACTTACCACTCCGTCCCTTGTCAGTATATCCTGATAGGTCTTTTCCACAATTTCCCTGAACTCATGGAGTCTTTGATTGGTTTTCCTGTCTGTCGTCAAGCCCTGCTTGGTGTTCCACTCGGAGGGATTGCATTCTTCGCCCGTGGTAATGGTTGTGCTTTTTCCGTCTATGGTGATACGGCATAGAATGGCGGTATTGCCATCTGCCTTAATTTTCTGTCTGTTGATATAGAACATTATCTTGAATGTACTTCTCATTGTCTTGATGCTTTAATGTTTTGATTGATTGGATGAAAAAAAATAAGATGATGAGACTTTATCGTTAGATAGTCAGCTGCATATCACCTGTAAAAGAGAGGAAAAGGTCGAACTCCTCAAAAAGTTTCAGTGGAGTTACTTTGGCATAGCGTTCCGTCATGCTTATGTTGGAATGTCCCAGCATCTTGCTTACCGTTTCAATAGGCACACCCTGTTCAAGCGTGATGAGTGTTGCAAAGGTGTGCCTTGCGGTATGAGTGGTAAATGGAAACGATATGCCTGCACGAAGCCGCAGGGCTTTCAGACAGGTCTGATAGCTCTTGTACTTGATATAGGGAAGCAGTGTTTCCCTTTCATCGCAGTGAAACCTCTCTATCAGCCTAATGGCTTCGGGCAATAACTTGATACGGCAGGGTACGCCTGTCTTGTGGCGGTTGAATTTCAGCCACATTTTGCCTTCATCATCACGGACAAGGTGGGACTTGCTCAGTTCCATCAGGTCGCAATAGGCTGCACCAACATAGCAGGCAAAGAGGAATATGTCCCTTGCCGTTTCCATTTCTTCCTCCAAATCCTCAAAGCAGAGAGCCTTCAGCTTTTCCAACGCTTCCTTGTCGAGTGCCTTGGGGAGTTTCTTGTTGCCCTTTGATATCTTAACCTTGTCAAAAAGGAGCGTGTCTGCCAATCCCTCACGGTATGCCAATCTGCATACCGTCTTCAAATGCGTGGCTACATTATAGAACGTGCTTTCCTGAAAACCACACTCACCTAAGAAATACTGCTGGAACTCATGGATAAAATCCTCTGTAAGTTGCGAGAATGCCAAGTCCGAAACCTTGTACTTCCGTTGAATAAACTTCTGTAAATGTATCCGGGTGGAGTGGTAGCCGTGTATGGCTCCTTCCTTGATGTCTATACCTACATGGTTTTCTTTTTCCTTGATGAGTATGTCCAGCCTTTCGATGAGCATGCACCGTGTCTGCACGCTGCCCTGAAACTGCTCCTTCACATCGGTTGCGTCAAACGGGCATCCTTTGGAGAGCAGGGACTGATAAGCAGACTGAACGGACAGCAACAGGTTTTCCAACCTGCTGTTCACTTCCACCGCCTCACGGCTCTTTCCGTCCATTCGGCTCTCACGGGGATTCCACAAATCGGGATTGCAGGAGAGTTTGCAACTGAACTGGGCAATGGAACGGTCGATGGTTATCCGCCCCATAATCGGGGCTTTGCCCGACTTGTCAAGACCGCTCTTTTTGAGGTAGAGCAACACCTTCATTTTTCCTTGTTTCATACGCTTTAATTTCTGTGGGCAAAGTTACCCGAATTAAAGCGTTCCTCACTTACGCAGAAAACTGCCGACCGAAGCAACAGCCACACGAGCGAAAATAATTCAGTTACCGAATATTACTCCATCGTTACCTATGCTAGAATCGGGTAACGTTCTGGTAACTGAACTTCTGCCTAAATCTGCATATTGCTGCCCTTTTTGAAAGAGGCAGTTTTATGCAAATTGTTCCGTTTCCTGCTTATTATCAGTCAGTTTACACCAACTTCGATTTTACTTCATTTTCTTTGATTAGTTGAACTTCAAAAGGGCGTTAGTAAGGGTCTTAAAGGGCACCTTTTGCAAGTCAATTGGGCGTCTTTTAGAAGCCAAAAGAGCATGTGTTGGTTTTGAAACACATGAAAATAGTTTACAAACTTCAACTAATGGGGGAATAAGTTGTTTGTAGAAGACAGATCGATATCGCAGCTAATTACGTTTATCATATAGTTTATCCCCCTTTATAAAACCATCTAAATGGGGGTAATTATTCCGTTTATGTGGATTAATCTCATTCTATTAACAATCTACGCATTTAACGGAAGAACCATATTATTTATACGCAGACCACCTTGAAATTGTCTACCACAATCCTTGCAGGAATATATCTGAACAGAACGTCGATACCCATTCTTTTTAGCATTTAAGCTATTACAGAAGATACAGTTTTTTATTCATAGATTTTCAAATGCTGCAAAGGTAGTAAATAAAAGAATTCCAAGAGTTTTTCAGCCTACCAAATGTCCATTACGCCCTACTGATATTCAGTTAGTTATATACAAAATATAAGGTTTCAAACCTGACGATAAGTTAGATTTGAAACCTTTTTTGTTTGCATTCTAACCTAGTTTTTTCCTCTTTTCTATACTTTTGCAGCCAAGTTCAAACAATAACTCGCAATAAATAAACAATTAAGCATAAACAACAATAAACTTAATAATGAAAAGGAACCTTTTGAAAATCTGCTTGCTATTTGTAAGTATGTTTACTGTATTTTCTTGCAGTGCTAGTCCTTCGGTGGTGGATACGCCTGATACAAGCGAATCGATTCCTACCGCCAAGCAATGGAACAAGGATGTAGTAGGTTGGAATCTCGGCAATGAATTCGAGTGCTCAGCTCCTGGACAGGATGGAGAGTCGATGCAGATTGGCAACCCTGACGGTTCCATCCATGCAGAGACAGCTTGGGGCAATCCCGTTGTCACCAAAAAGATGATACAAGCCGTGAAGAAGGCAGGTTTCAATGCCATCCGGATTCCAATCCGTTGGCAGTGCCACATTACCAATGCTCAGGCGATGAGCATCGACAAGGCTTGGATTGCTCGTATCAAGGAGGTAGTGGGTTGGTGTCTGGATAATGACCTCAAGGTTATCATCAATGCGCATCATGAAAAATGGCTCGAAGGTCGTCCTACCTATCAATATAAGGATGAAAACTGCCAAAAGCTTGCGCTCCTCTGGATGAATATCTCCTCTGAGTTTGCCAATTATGACAGCCGCTTGGCTTTCGCCGGTACCAATGAGGTTCACGTCAGGGACAACTGGAGCAAGCCTACTGCCGAGAACCTCGAAGTGCAGAATGCTTACAATCAGATATTCGTGGATATGGTTCGTGCCACAGGCGGTAACAATGCCAAGCGCCACCTCATCTTACAGACTTACGTTTGCAATCCTTGGTTTGGCATCGAGAATGGAGGATTCATCATTCCGAAGGATGCCGAAGGCAATGGCAACAACTATATGAGTGTGGAATTCCACTACTATCAGCCATGGAGCTATGCTGGCGATTGCGCTTACGATTACTGGGGTGATGCCTACAAGGATGTTGGCAAGATACCTGCTGAAAATGAGAAGACGATGAAGGATTTCTTCGATAAGGTAATGAATACCTGGAGTAACAAAGGACTGGGTATCGTAATAGGAGAATGGGGAGTAACCGACCACTATAAGTCAAACTCAGTGAAAGTGCATGAAAACATGACCTACTACTGTAAGTTCTTGACTACAGAGGCTCGTAAACGAGGCTTCTCTACTTTCGTTTGGGACAACAACCACTTTGGCAACGGCTCTGAGAAGTATGGCATCTTCGACCGTTTCAAGAGTATGAAGGTGAATGCTCCTTGGATTCTCGAAGGAATCTTTGGGAAAGAATAATGTTAAACTAAAAACAAAATATCTATTATGAGAAAGAAAACCATGTTTCTCGGCATGCTCGGTGCAGGTTTGATGTGGATGCCTACTTCTGCCATCCTCGCTGCTCAGATGAACAATGCTGCTATGAGCGTTCAGCAGAACCAAGACATCAAGGGTACAGTGGTGGATGCCACTGGCGAAACCTTGATTGGTGCAAGCGTGAAGGTGGCTGGTACAACAAACGGTGTCGTTACCGATCTGGATGGTAACTTTACGCTGAATTGCAAGCCTGGAGCTACACTCGAAGTGAGCTACGTCGGTTACAAGACGATGACCGTGAAAGCTGTTAATGGTATGAAAATCAAGATGCAAGTGGATAGTAAAGCCTTGAATGAGGTAGTTGTCACCGCCCTCGGTATCAAACGAGACCGCAAGGCTCTCGGCTATGGCTTGGAGGAAGTGAAGGGTGAGGAACTCAGCAAGGCGAAGGAAACCAACGTCATCAACTCTCTTTCAGGTAAGGTGGCTGGTCTCGTCGTGCAGAATACGGCTGGCGGTGCTTCTGGTTCTACCCGCGTGCTCCTTCGTGGTAATACAGAAATGGCAGGCAACAACCAGCCTCTCTACGTGGTGGATGGTGTGCCTTTGGATAATACAAACTTTGGCAGTGCTGGTGAAAGTGGCGGTTATGATCTGGGTGATGGAATCTCTGCCATCAACCCTGATGATATTGAGACGATGACCATATTGAAAGGTCCTGCTGCCTCTGCCCTTTATGGTAGTCGTGCTTCCCACGGTGTTATCTTGATTACGACCAAGAAGGCGGAGAAGGATAAGATTTCCGTGGAGTACAATGGTTCTTACACTGTCGATACCCAGTTGGCTAAGTGGGACGACATCCAGGAGATATATGGCGCTGGTTACAATGGCGAGCTGCCTGCATCCAGCACCTCTGGTACCAATACCAGTTGGGGACCTAAGGCCGATGATTTCATGTTCAAGTATTTCGATGGCGAGGAGCGTCCATTCTTGATGCACCCTAACAACGCCTCCGATTTCTTTCGCACAGGTTTCACCACCCAAAACTCTGCCATCCTCTCTGTTAATTCCAGTAAGACGGGTATGCGTTTCTCTGTTACCGATATGCGCAACAAGGACATCCTGCCTAACACCAATATGAGTCGTGACAACTTCAATCTCCGTGTTAATACCTCCGCAGGTCCTGTTGACTTCGACTTTACCGCCAACTATACTCGTGAGAAGGTGAAGAATCGTCCTGCCCTTGGCGATTCCCAGAGCAACGTGGGTAAGAACCTCATGACTCTGGCGGGCACCTACGACCAGGCTTGGTTGAAGCACTATGAGGATGCCGACGGCAACTATTCCAACTGGAATGGTAACGACCAGTATAACAAGAACCCATACTGGGATCTCTATAAGAACAGCAATACATCCGACAAGGACGTGTTCCGTTTTACGGGTAAGGCCATCTGGAACATCGACAAACACCTCAAGTTGCAGGGTACCATCGGTACCGACATCAACAGCATGAACTTCGAGGACTTCATCGCCAAGACAACTCCAGGTACTCCTGCCGGAAAGCTTACCGACCAAATCTTCAACAACCGCACACTCAACGCCGAGATACTCGCCCTCTACAACAACTCATGGGGCAACTTCGATGTCAATGCTACCGCTGGTGGTAACATCTTCAAGGTGAACAACAAGACCACTACCAACGTCGGTCTCAACCAGCAGATGAATGGAATACAGAACATCATGAACTATCAGGAGCAGAATACTCGTGAGAGCATGTACAAGAAACAGATCAGTTCTCTCTATGCCAGCGCGAGCCTCGGCTACAAGCATACTTACTATCTGGAGGGAACCATCCGTGGCGATAGGTCATCTACGCTCCCTACCAATAACAATACATACGTATATCCTTCGGTATCTGGTAGTTTGGTATTCTCCGAGTTTATCAAGAACAAGAAGTTCATCAATTACGGTAAGATTCGCGCATCTTGGGCAAAGGTAGGTAGCGATACTGATCCATACCTGTTGGCACTCAACTATACCACAGGCAAGTACAGCTACTCGGGTTATACCATCGGTATGATAGCCAACTTAACACAGCCAAACAAGGACTTGAAGCCTACTATGACAGAATCTTACGAGGTAGGTTTGGAGATGAAGTTTTTCAACGGACGCTTGGGTTTGGATGCCACCTATTACAACCAGAACTCCAAGGACCAGATTTTGAGCTTGGCTTCAACCACCACCTCTGGCTATGCTTACCGCCTCATCAATGCCGGTGAGATTCAGAACCAGGGTATTGAGATTGCCCTCAATGCCCGTGCCTTGCAGATCAAGGACTTCGCTTGGGACTTGGGGGCCAACTTCTCGAAGAATACCAACAAGGTGAAGTCACTCACCAAGGGCATGGACTACTTCGAGTTGGCGAAGGCATACTGGTGCGGTGTTTCTGTTGGTGCCAAGGTAGGAGAGAATTATGGAGCCATCCGTGGACACGACTTCCTCTACAACGACAAGGGTCAGGTGGTTGTCGATGCAGCTACTGGTCTTCCAAAGGTTGACCAGAAAATCAAGACCATCGGCAACTCTACTTGGGACTGGACAGGTGGTTTCTACTCAACCTTCAGCTACAAGAACTTCCGCCTCTCTGCTGCATTCGATGTTAAGGTAGGTGCCGACATCTACTCTATGTCCATGCGTTCCGCATACCAGACAGGTAAGGCAAAGGGAACATTGGCAGGCCGTGAGGAGTGGTACACTTCTGAGGAGGCTCGCAAGGCTTCGGGTATGGACCTTGCCGCATGGCGTGAAACAGGTAACTGCAAGGGATTTGTCGTAGAGGGTGTCATCGACAATGGAGATGGTACTTATCGTAAGAACGACATCGCCGTGAACCCTGAGGATTACTGGAAGCATGTGGCAAATGGCGTGCAGAGTGCCTTCGTTTACGACAACTCTTACGTGAAGTGTCGTGAGATTACTTTCGGCTATACCTTCCCAGAGAGCATCCTGGGCAAGTATGTCAAGGGCTTGACCGTATCCTTCGTGGCTCGTAACCCATTCATTATTTGGAAGAATATTCCTAACATCGACCCAGACTCCAGTTACAATACCTCTGGTCTCGGTCTGGAATATGGCTCTCTACCATCTCGAAAGAGCTATGGTTTAAACGTGAACGTGAAGTTCTAATCTCGAAAAAATAAATCAATTTCTTTAGAAGAGTTCTAATATATAATAATGTATGAAAATGAACAATATAATCAAGAAATATATAGGTAAGAGCAGCTTGATGATGGCTTTCGCCCTGATGACAACCGGTACTGCGATGACTTCTTGCTCAGATGAAACCTTGAGCAACATCAATACCGACAAGACCAAGGTGAGCGAGCTCGACCCTAACGCACAGTTGACTACTGCTTTGTTGCAGACTTATGGTGACTTCAGTTTGATGGATACCTACCGTAACTATATCTCAGGTTTTCCACAGTATTTCGCTGGTGGTTGGAACGTAACCAACTATGCAGGTTCCAACTTCCGTGAGGACGACATCGCTCGTCGTGTCTGGGACCGCTACTATGAGGTCAGCATCAAGAACCTTGTGGATGCCATCCACAATTCAGCAGACAAGGCAAACTTGAATGCGGCACTTCGTATCCATCGTGTTTATCTCACGGCAGTCTTGGCAGATACCTACGGCGACGTGCCTTGTTTGGAGGCAGGTCTGGGTTACATCTCAGGCATCTCCACCCCTAAGTATGATACCGTAGAGGAACTCTACAGCTGGTTCTTTGAGGAGCTTGACGCTTGCGAGAAGCAACTTGGCACCGGTACCGACCGCATTTCTGGTGATGTCACCAGCATGGGTGGTGATGTAGCCAAGTGGAAGAAGTATGCCAATGCGCTCCGTATGCGCTATGCCATGCGCATTTCAGATGTTAATCCACAGAAGGCAAAGGAAGAGTTTGAGAAGGCTGTTGCTGCCGGTGCTATCGCCAGTGCAGCAGATGATGCTTACATCAGATATGCCGATACTCCTTATACTTATTATGATGGAGCCAACGACTACGATTTCCGTACCAATGCCTTAGGAGAGATTCTCTATGGTCAGGATGCCACATCGCCTACCATGGTATGCTCTACCTTGTTCTATCAGTTGCAGAATACCAACGACCCTCGTCTCTATCGCATCTGCCGTCACTACTACAATATCAAACGTAGTCAGGTGAAGCCAGACAAAGAGCAGAACATCGACTTGACCGATGATTTCCTGGCTTACTTCCGGAGCAAGAATCTCGGTGAAGAGCCTTGCAACCCTGGTGCTACCTGGTACACAGACTGGATGAATCCAGCTACGGTTGATGACCTTCCCACTTTGAAGAAGTATGCGGAGATAGACAAGAACACTTATGCCAACTCTGATTATATAGCCCGAGCAGGTCGTCCTTGCCTGAACATCGACTTCGAGATGCCTTCTTGTCCTGGCGACTTGATGAGCTATGCCGAGGTGGAGTTCCTCAAGGCTGAGGCTGCAACCAAGGGTTGGAATGTTGGGGGTGGTGATGCAGAGAGCCACTACGAGGCTGGTGTTCGTGCCAGCATGGAGTTGCTCAACAACTACTATCTTACATCCAACAAGATTTCCAAGGAAGAGATAGATGCGTTCATTACCAATAATCCGTTGGGTGACAATCCTAAGGAGACCATCAACACCCAAGCTTGGATTCTCCACATGATGAACCCTTCTGAGGGTTGGGCAAACATGCGCCGCTCTGACTATCCTGCCATCTTGAATCGTGATCTCTTGACCAAGAATGGTTTTACTTACACAGATTCTAACTGGTCAATGCCTGTTCGTTTGCAGTATCCTGAGTTGGAAGGTCAGTACAACAGTGCCAACTACAAGGCTGCCATCGACCGCATGGGTGGTACAGACGACTGGCACAAGCGCCTCTGGTGGGACAAGGCTGATGTAAACCTTCAGCCAAACTTCAATCCTCCATTCGGAAAGGGATACAGCAAGTAGTGTTAAGCGTTTAATGTTAAGTATTAAATGTTAAGTTTTATAGGACAATAGATAGAATAATTAATTATGAATAAGACAATGAAACAATATAAGGGAAAAGTCTTGAAGGCTATGATGATGCTCTTCGCCATGAGTTTCGCACTGGCTGGTACATCTACTTTGTCTTCTTGCTCTTCTGACGATGATCCATACTTCACTGTCAGCGAAAATGACGATCCACGTATCTTGAACACCGACTTGGCTGATTCCAAGATAGACCGCAAGACAAATTATAAGTTGGAAATCAAGGTGACTCCTGTTCACTACACCACAGTGACATGGTTGCTCGACGGCACTCAGATTGCCACAGGTACTACCATCGACCAAACTTTGCCTTTAGGTAATCATGAACTGAAGATTGTGGCAACCACCACCAAGGGCAAGACCACATCCCGTACCTTGAACGTTACCGTGACTCCTGCTGCCGATGACCCAGCCTTGGGTACCAATGCCATCGAGCTTAGGGTAGCTCCAGGAGAAACTACAACCATCCACGAGTGCAAGAACCTGGGTCTCGTTCAGAAAGTTCTCATTGCTAATAAGGAGGTTGCCTTCAAAGTTCTTGATGAGGGTACAACATTGAAAGTTACTGCTCCTTCCGATCTCGCCAATGGCGATTACAACATTACATTGGTAGATGGCAATGGTGTACAGTTTGCTGGCAGTACCATCAAGGTAACCACCGAGGCTCGCCAATCTGTGGAGAACACCATCTGGGAAGGTGAGTTTGCCGTGACATGGGGTACACCATTCAATGCCTTGAAGGATACCTTCCTCTCAAAGGTGAAGGCTGGCACCATCCTCCGTGTCTATGTGAATGGAAATGGTCAGGGTACTGCTGCCACTGCTTGGTGGAACAACATCCTTACTGGTAAGGGCGACCCAGAGCGTGGCGACATCATGGTGGATGGACCTGCTAAATGGGAGTTTAAACTGACCGACTTATCTATCCAACTTTTGACAGAGCAGGATGGTTTCCTCCTCGTGGGTAATGGTTACACCGTAAAGAAAGTAACTATCGAATAAAATATTAGAAAGATTTCCGTTTTATCATAAAACGTCAAGCCTTTGAACTTATGAAGAAATTATTATTATCTATTTCAATGTTGGCATTTGCTTATACAACCAGTGCCAATGTTCCAGTTATCAAAAGCAACCCTAAGATAGAGGCTCAAGTAGAACAAACCCTGAAGAAACTCACCTTGGAGGAAAAGATAGGTCAGATGATGGAATTGGTGACCGACCTCTTTGGTGCCAACGACAAGAACGGTGTGTTCTATATCGACGAGCACAAGACCGATTCTATCTTTTCTCGCTATAAGATTGGCTCTATCCTCAACGCTCCTAACACTTGCGCGCCAACCGCCAAGCAGTGGGAGAAGTACATCGAGCAAATCCAGAAGATTTCGATGAAGCGCATCGGCATCCCTTGCGTCTTCGGTCTCGATCAGAACCACGGTTCTACTTATACACAAGACGGTACCCTCTTCCCGCAGAACATCAATATAGCTGCCACCTTCAATCGTGAGATTGCTCGCCATTCGGCTGAGGCCACTGCTTATGAGACTCGTGCGGTGAGTGTGCCTTGGACTTTCAGTCCTACCGTTGATCTCGGTCGTGATGCCCGTTGGCCTCGCATCTGGGAGAACTTTGGAGAAGATTGCTATCTCAGTTCAGAGATGGGCAAGGCCATGGTCTATGGTTTCCAGGGCGAGGACCCAAATAACATCGACCAGTATCACATCGCCACTTCATTGAAGCACTTCATGGGCTATGGCGTGCCTTGGACTGGTAAAGACCGTACACCAGCCTATATCTCTCCTGCCAACTTGCGAGAGAAGCACTTTGCTCCTTTCCTGGCGGGTCTGCAAGCTGGAGCCTTGACCGTGATGGTGAATTCCGCTTCCGTCAACGGTATGCCGATGCACGCCAACAAGGAAATCCTGACAGGATGGCTGAAGGAAGAGACGGGATGGGATGGTGTGCTTATCACCGACTGGGCTGACATCAACAATCTCTATACTCGTGAAATGGTGGCAAAGGACAAGAAGGATGCGCTCCGCATCGCCATCAATGCTGGTATCGACATGATTATGGAACCTTATTCTTGCGATGCTTGTGGCTACCTTATTGAATTGGTGAAGGAAGGCAAGATTCCGATGAGTCGCATCGATGATGCCTGTCGCCGTGTGCTTCGTATGAAGTACCGTCTCGATCTCTTCAAGAACCCAACCCAGAAACTGAAGAATTATCCTAAGTTTGGTGGCGAGGAGTTTGCCAAGCTTGCCTTGGAGGGAGCTACCGAAAGTATGGTACTCTTGAAGAACGAGGGTAATATCCTTCCTTTGCAGCATGGCAAGAAGATTCTCCTCACGGGGCCTAATGCCAATCAGATGCGCTGTTTGGACGGTGGATGGAGCTATACCTGGCAGGGCCATCGTACCGATGAGTTTGCCGGCAAGTATAATACCATCTATGAGGCATTCTGCAATGAGTATGGCAAGGAGAATGTTATCTTGAACCAGGGTGTTACCTATAATGAAAAGGGCAAGTATTGGGAGGAGAACGAACCTCAGATTCTGGGGGCAGTGGCTGCAGCGAAGGATGCCGACGTCATTGTGGCTTGCATTGGCGAGAACTCCTATACCGAGACTCCGGGCAACCTGACAGACCTCTGGCTTTCTGAAAACCAGCGCAATCTGGTCAAGGCTTTGGCTCAGACAGGCAAGCCTGTCATCTTGGTACTGAATGAAGGACGTCCACGTCTTATCGCCGACATCGAACCATTGGCACAGGGTATCATCGATATCCTTATCCCTGGCAACATGGGCGGCGATGCCTTGGTAAACTTGGTATCGGGCAAGTCAAACTTCAGTGGCAAGATGCCTTACACCTATCCTAAGGAAATCAATTCGCTCGCTAACTACGACTTCAAGAAGAGTGAGGAGGTGGGTACGATGGAAGGGGCTTACGACTACAATGCGAAGATTACCCAGCAGTGGGGCTTCGGATATGGTTTGAGCTACACCTCTTATCAATATAGCAACCTAAAGGTTTCCAAGTCTGACTTCCGCCACGGAGACATTATCAAGGTGAGCGTGGATGTGAAGAACACGGGTAAGGTGGCAGGCAAGGAGAGCATTCTCCTGTTCAGCAGCGACCTCGTTGCCAGCATGGTACCAGATGGTCGTCGTCTCCGTGCCTTCGACAAGGTGGAACTTCAGCCAGGTGAAACCAAGACTGTGACCTTCGAATTAAAGGCAGACGACTTGGCTTTTGTAGGTTGGGACGGCAAATGGAGATTGGAGGAAGGCGACTTCAAGTTGATGATTGCCGACCAAACTGCCTCTGTCCATTGTGCAGATACTTATCTGTGGCAGACAGCCAATAGATAAGCATATATAAAGATTGGAATCCATTCCTGCAAGAATATTCTATGTATTCTTGTTAGGAATGGATTTTGGGAAAATCTGTGGTGAATATGGGGTAGAGAAATATATTGCTCATATTGAACTTATCTTGACTTTTGTTTCTTTTTCACTTTCTTCAGGCGTAATGGACATTTGGTAGGCTGAAACCTCTCGGAACGCTTTTATTTAAATCTGCAGTAATAATATTGGATACAACATACTTTTCCAGAACATTTGGTGTGATGCTGTTTCAGGATGCTTCATCAGGCAAAATACTCTATCGCAAGTTTGTCAAAAACGAAACTAACAGAGATTACTTCGCGCTCCAAAGGCTTATGGTCATCAATATCTCCCAGTGTTATCATAAAGTTGAGAAGTCCTCCTTTCTCATTACAACTCAAATGCAACTTATATCCTAATCTTTCGTAACGATATTCTTCAACTTTTCGTAACTCTTGACTACATCAAACTTGACCGAGCTATCAGAGATTGAGGAGAAATGGCGTTTGGCACATTCTATCTTTGCACTCTCTACCCCTCTAAGCTGAGTAATGTCCTCAGAGCCCTTCGTCTCTGCAACGAAATAGATGTGTTTCACCACTCCCTCTCGAAAGACGATTGCCCAGTCGGGATTGTACTTGCCCACAGGCGTATTGATATAGAAACCACGTGGCAACTTGGTATAAACCTCAACTTCTTCCTCCCGCTCCAACTTTTCTGCAAAGCGTTTCTCAACTCCTTGACTATCCACAACTACTAGGTCGTAGAGCGACCTCTCACTCTGTATGGCATCAATACCGATACGCCCACGGAGTTCATGCTCTGAAAAGATACTGGCATCATAATGCTGATCCATCTTGTGGTAAGCAATATGCTCTATCACGGCAATGGCTTTCTGCTCGTTGATGATATTACCAGCACGAATAATAAACTCCTCTGGATTGCGACGATACATTCCAAAAGTCTCGGGCTTGATACCTGTCAGAATCGCAACTATCGTACTACGTTTCAAGCCCGTACGCTGTACCAATTCGCCTACAAGGTCATAGCGCACACCGCTTGCCACAGCTTCCTTCACCTTCACCGTCTTTGTCTTACCCTCCTGCATCGCCTGCCCAGCTTCGAGTTCTTCTCTTGACTGGATATTTGCCAGCGTACCCGATGTGACGGCAATACGAATTGCAGTAACATGGAGTGAATCGTCCAGTCCTACAATAGACTTACGTATTAGAGACTCTGTCTCAAAATCCACTTCATAGTAAGTCTTACAGTTGATACGTTTCCACAGAGCCTGAAACTCCTTCTTGTTAAATCGTTCCATCCGGAAGTGGGCTGTCTCTTTGCCTCGACCATTCTCCACCTTAAGCACATCAGGATTAAACACCTTATCCAGCTCTTGAACGATAGCTTCCACGTCTTCTTGCCAATCCTCCAACTGCAGCGTACCAGCCTTCTTATCCTCAAAGTACTTATCGGTCAGCTTTTGCTTCTTCACATAGCCTGCTGATATAAGTTCCTCCAAGATGGTTGCTGCCTGCGACTCTGTAAGTGTCAGCTTCTCTCCGTTGGCTTTCACAATGGTCTTACCCGCAAACAATGCTGCCGTAACCAGTACTGCACGCGACGTAATACTCTCGGCAAGTTCTTTCTGCAATGCTTCCGAGAAGGTTTTATAACTCTCACTGGCTATCACCGTCAGCACATTCGTGTCATAGACTGCATCGCCCAGCAGGTCACTATCTTGACGTTCGCCCTGCTGATTGACACAGAGACGCATACCACGTCCCACCTCCTGCCGCTTCTTCACTTCGTTGTTGCTCTGCTTGAGCGCACAAATCTGAAAGACATTAGGATTATCCCAGCCCTCTTTCAATGCCGAGTGAGAGAAGATAAAGCGGGTAGGCTCATCCAATGATAGGAGGCGTTCCTTATTGCGCATAATCAACTGATAGGCATCGGGGTCATTAGCCTCCGTCTCACCTCGCTTCACCTTCGAGTCTATCATCTTTCCCTTCTTGTCCTGAGAGAAGTAGCCTGCGTGGGTCTGCTCGGCACTTATCGCTTGAAGATATTGTTTGTATTCTTCATCCCAGTAAAGGTCACGCACCTCATTCAGTACGGATACATATTCTTCCTCGAAGATTTCTGCCCATCGTCCCTTACGGGTTTCGCCACCAGAATCATAGATGCGATACTTCTCTACGGCATCTATGAAGAACAGGCTCAACACCTTAATTCCTTGCTTATAGAGCTGATGCTCACGCTCGAAGTGCTTCTGTATGGTGGTGCGAATCTGTATACGCCGTATCAACTCCTCCGTGATTGCTCCCATTGCCTGACCCTCATAGATTTCCTGGCCATTACTCAAACGAATACACCCCTTCACACCATCTATCCGCTCGATGATAAAGCCATCACGATAAGCCTCTAGCTCACCACTCTCAGCATAGAGGTCGAAGCCCTCATCTACCAGGCGTGTTGCCGTGCGCAAACCTACCCTACTCGTTGCATCAAAACTAATGCGGGCACGTGGTGCCTCCCCTTTCTTCTTCGACAGGACTATCGCATCCAGGTAAAGATAACCATTCGTGGCGGTCGTACCAATCTGCTCTACTCCCATCACCTCTATCTTCTTCACCAGTCGCTTATTGAAGGCGTCAATAGCATCCAGACGATAAACCTGATTGTAAACATCTGCCTTGCGGTGCGTCGCACTATATAGAATCGAGAACAACGGGTTGAACTGCTGCAAACCCTGACGGGTCTTATTCTTCTTGTCGGTACCCAATACGCTCTGCGGTTCGTCTATAATCAGGATAGGGCGTGTCTCACTAAGGATGTCTATCGGGCGACGATAATTAAAGTCCTCCAGCTTCATAAATATGCGGCGGGCATCCTTTCCAGTGGCATTGAATGCCTGTATGTTGATGACCATCACGTGTATCTTAGGGTCGGAAGCAAACTGGTCGATAGCTTTAGGATGCGCACTATCATACACAAAGTGCCGCATACGTTCGCCATATTCTTCTGCGAAATGGTCTGCCATCGTCTCAAGACTCTTGATGACTCCCTCACGAATAGCCACACTCGGCACCACGATAATAAACTTTGTCCAGCCATAGTGCTTATTGAGTTCGTACATCGTCTTGATATAGGTATAGGTCTTACCCGTTCCCGTCTCCATCTCTATGCTCAGTGCCAGTGTGCCATTGCCGTCACGAAGCACGTGATTGACTGGCTGCAGCTCTTGACTGATTTGCACTTCACGAATATTGCGAGTCAGCTCCTCATCGTTAAGTAGAATATCATGATTGCGAAAGCCCTGTGCGTCCAGTTCCAAAACTCCCTTACCCACATCTCTGCGGTAAACAAAGAAATCTTGTAACGGCTGCCCACGAAAGGCATTTACAACGGCTTGTGCCGCATCTCGTTGGAAGGCTTGATGTTTGAATTGTATCTTCATCTTATCTATTGTCTAATCATCATTACGTGCATTGGGCAGCGTCCTACAATGAGGAACGAAATGTTCCCTGCGGTGGTACGCCAATGTTCCAGCGGCGGAACATTCATGTTCCGGCTTTGGAACATGAAAGTTCCAGTGCGGGAACATCCGTGTTCCAACACGGGAACACTCCGCCACAGCCCTTACTCACGGCGTTGGCATTGGGACATATAGCAACTGTATTCACCCATTGATGTTTAAGATTTAGTTAACTGATATTTATAACACGTGAATACGCTTATAGACTTCCTCATCATTCCAGCCACAGAACTGCTTGAACTTCTCATAGATATTCAGCTTGTCGGCATCGGTAGCAAAGCACTCCTCACGGAAGATGACATGCAGTGGCTTCAGCTCTGCAATACGACTGACAGCCTCAACACTGATTTCTTTGTCGAAGCAAGCCACGAGTGCGCCTTCGTTCACAATGTGCAGGTGCTTACCGTTTACCTCCTCCGTCCGAAGTGGGTAGCTTAGCTCCACGCCCCAGTCTACCATACAGCCAAAGAGCAAGTCAAGCTCCGAGCGGTCAGCCTTCACACTATCCACCTGCGCAAAGAGGTCTTGCTGCCCCAATCTAGCTGGCTCAAAGTAAACCTCCTCCATATTTGACGAGTCCACACGAAGCACACGGAAGCCCTGATGGATTGGTTACACATACAGACAAGAAGATTG
>NZ_JAPWAR010000036.1:0-16505 GCF_041433025.1 Prevotella sp. 20925_1_30
AAGGTAACAAGCGAATAGATGAGGTAAAGCCTAAATATGAACTTGTAGGAACTCACTGCGGTCGTCGTACATTTATATGTACTGCTCTTGCAAAAGGAATTCCTCCCAGTGTTGTTATGAAGTGGACAGGACATAGTGATTACAAAGCTATGAAACCTTATATTGATATAGCTGATGAAGTGAAGTCTTCTTATATGAAGCAATTTGATGAGTAAAAAGTAAGGAGTATGAAATAGATTTTATTATCTTTGTATCGTCGTTTCGAGACACTTTAATACAATTATTGGTTTATCAGACAGTAGTCTCTCCAATATCCTTTAATACAATTATCAAGGCGACAGAGATTTGGCTTTTTGCCAGGTATTATTAATTTATGTATTAAAGTGAAGAATATGGAATTAACACAAAGTTTGTTAGAGACTCCACTGGCACAGTTGTCAGTGAAGGATTTTGTTGAGCTTATGAACACATATAATAAAAGCTATGAAGGTAATACTTCTAATGAGCTTTTTGACAAAGATAGCTGGTTATCAGGCTATAAATCTCTTGCAAAATTTCTAAAATGTAGTGTACCTACGGTGTGTCGTATTGTAAAGAGTGGCAAAATTGATAGTGCCATGAGAAAGGTTGGTAGAACGTATTGGTTTAATAAGAATATGGTAGGAACCTTATTAAAGGTAAATGCCAAGTCTGAGTAATACTCGAATAGAGCCATAAGGCTAAGACATATTAGACTATGAACAAATCTTTGAGACGAAGAGCTAATTTACTCTATAGCCTAAGAAAGAAAGGATTTAGATGTCTGACAAAGGAAAGAATTATATTTTTCCCATATGGTGACCAAGATCCATTAATGGTTAAACAGATTTCAGCTTTATGCAATAATTATAATTTTCATGTACAATTAATACTTCAATAAGATGGAAAAAAGATTATTAAACTATGTGAGTACTTCTGGAAGTGTAACGATTCAAGATGCTGTAGGAATAATTTCTTTACTCTTAATTGGTATATCATTATTCATCATCCTCTATAATATTTTGAAATGGCTAATTAGAGTTGAAAATAAAATTGACATACTAATGCTTGACGCAGATAGAAAAAATGAAGAGAAAAACAAACATATTCGACAAGATGGAAACATAGAAGAAAAATAGACCCTTGAAAAAGGGAATATTTTTATAGAACAATTAGTTAGATAATACTCGGTAAATAATATTTGATATGAAAGAAAATACAGATTTGTCAAACCAATTTGATATAATGGTTAGTCAATGTCAAAGAATGAATGCTGGTAAATTTAGTATGTCATTCAAACGAGAGGATGGCTATACTATTGAGGTAACAGCACGACAGGCTGAGGCCAAATTTGATGATGAGTTTAGTGATAAGGAACTAAAATACATCAAAAAGTCAATGATAGAAAAAATTGGCAGCGAGTCTAGTAAAGAAGCTGCTGACATGGCTTTTGATATAATCAATGTGTGCCAGGAACTATTAGGCGAGCAACAGTTTGAGTCTGTAGACCAGATTGTAAGTTCTAATCTGTAAAATTAGTAATAACAAAAGGACAATAGCAAAATTAAGAATAGCTGAAAAAGATGAAAGATTCATTTCCATTTACAAGCGCAGCGGTCATCACATATCTGTCTGCATCACTGACGACACTGGATTTCGCATGGTTTATGAATGCAGATTTTAGGATATGGATAGCAGTAATACCGTTATATGTTTTCTTAAGTTTCATTCTTTTTCTGATTTTCGGTATTGAGAAGACAGGTAACGAGGAAAACCAGTATGTAACCAAGGACAAAGCTCGGGAAATAGCAGAAGATGTCTGTAAAGAAATATTAAATACAAAAGAAAACAAATATGATAAAAAGTCCATTCCTTGATATCTGTTGCGGAGGTAAGATGTTTTACCTCGACAAGCATGATAACAGGATTCTGTTTCAGGGTATAAGAAAATTGGAGACAACATTATGTGACGGAAGTTATCTTGAATTGAAAAAGTAAATTATGAAAGCAAAACTTAGAAAGACAGGTGAGGTGGTAGAGCTGAAGCAATACTACAGTGATGGTACAGCAATGGATATTAATGGGAAGCTATATCATCAAGGTGATATATCTAAATTGTTTGAAGGCACCAATTCTAAAGGATTAGAATACGAGTTTGAGCAATTAGGTAGGACAAAGAAATGTGAGTTTATATCACAACACGTAGACTTAGCCTCTCCTGAAGCTATTGCGAAGTATGTAAAAGGTTATCTTTTTGACGTACTTAAAGATGTTGACGATGATGAGTATATTGCTACATATCTTCGGAATAAAGGTTACAAGGTAGAAGGTAATATAGAATAGCAATATAGAAATCAATATAAAAATCACAAGACAATGACAAAAGTTGAAATAACAGAATGGGGTGAAACAGATTTAGTAAAATGGCATCAGAGTAGAAGAAAAAGAAAGTATTGGTTTCAGGCTACTAAATGCAAAATAAACTATTGGCATCAGTTTTCAGAGGCTATATCAAAATTAGCTATTGTTGCTGGTATTATAACTATCATTACAAAAGGAATAAACAAATGAAAACGAAGATTAGTGATATAGCCTATGCTTTAGCGGCTATATTCACATCAGACCGTAACAACAATCTGTCACTGGAACATCACAATGAAATACAACATGTCTTTCAAAAAGTTTCGGAAATATTGTCAGAAGAGGATTTAAAAACTCTTTTATATGTTAATCCCGAATTAGTTAATCAAGCCATTGAAGAGAAACATTTGTTGGACAACATATTTAAGAAGAAACCGTAACAGATGTATGATGGAACATTCTATTATAAAGTTAGATCGTCCTTACCCAATAGTCCTATACCAGGGTAGCCTTTATTTGCAAGTTGGTAGCTTGTTTATTATTACGGACATGAAAGACGGTATAAACACTTCCTGCCGTAAGTGTCAGATACCTGTACAAAATGTATATCCAGTAATATCAGATGACGGAGGACAGTTCGGAATGAAAACGTGTGAGCAGACTATGGAAGATACCCTTTCTCTTTGCAGAGAGAAGGAAGTTGTTCCGTTTAACAAGCTAACCCTATGGCTTACATGGAATTTCATAGATACTTATGGTGATCCAGATTTGGAGACAGTTAAAAATTGCCCTACAATCCCAATGAACTACAGGCTCATTGAGGAGGTAACAAAGTATGGATGTAAGATAACAAAAGTGGATTTCCCTCAACATGGATTTGTCATTGATCTGCATCTTGAAAAGGATAATGTAGGTAACTATTACTTTAAGACATGGGAAGATAGTCAATTCTTCTTTTACGCAAAATATTTTGACTCGGTAAAAAAGGTTGCAGAATATCTGCTACCAGGAATTGAGATTTATAGCAAATACATTATATCAAAGGATTTTGAATGGAATTTTACCATAGATGACAAAGACTTTCAGCCACTATTCAATGAATTGAACAAATATATCAAGGAGCAACTTTCAGATGGCATAGACCAGTGGAGAAAACGAGGGTATGAAGAAATATTATAAGAAAAACAAATAAAGTATTATAAACTAAACATTTTATTGTATCTTTGCACCACAAAAGATACATTATGACAAAATTCACCAAAGCCAACTGGATGACCAGAGCACTACAAGAGAAGTTGAATGTAGTAGGAGAGCAATTCCGCCTTGCCCGATTACGAAGAGATCTGACAATGGATCAGGTTGCACAACGTGCGCAATGTACAAGGCTTACTCTTTCACGTTTAGAAAAGGGTGAGCCTACAGTATCTCTTGGTGTGGTAATGAGAGTACTCAATGCCCTGCAGCTTGAAGAGGATATACTCCATTTGGCTAAAGACGATAAGCTGGGACACATGGTACAGGACTTAGGTATTAAGAATAAGAAACGAGCTTCAAAAAGATAACACATGGAAACATTAGATGTGATAGCCAGTTTCGACTGGATGGATAAGGAAGAGAAGGTTGGCACTCTTGGGCATGAATACCTAAGAGGCTCTGACGTATTTTCTTTTGAGTTTGATAAAAACTGGCTCAAAACCTTTCCTAAAATTGACTTTGGGCAAGACCTCCGCCCATATCCTGGGGTACAATATAGCCGAGATAACCACATCTTCGGTTGTTTTTCTGATGCTCTCCCTGACAGATGGGGGCGACGACTGATAGACTTGCGTACTTCACTAGAGACAGAAGGGAAAGCAAGCCATACCTTATCTGATTGGGACTATCTCAAAGGCGTGGAAGATGAGCTGCGTATGGGTGGTTTTCGCTTTCAGGATCCAGATAGCGGAGCATTTATCAGCTCTACGCCTGGTTACAGCGTTCCGCCTGCCATACACATTGACGAACTTTTACAAGCTGCTAAAGAGATTGAGAAAAGTGAGTATAAGCATTTGGAACCAGAAAAGAAGTGGGTACAGAGGCTTTTCCAACCAGGTTCCTCAATGGGTGGAGCACGCCCAAAGGCTTGTGTGCAGAGTGGCGGTCATCTTTATCTTGCCAAATTCCCTTCCATCAATGACGACATCAACGTATCACGCTGGGAACATTTCGCCCATCTGATGGCTAAGGAATGTGGTATCAATGTTGCCGAAACACAGGTAATTAGGGCAGGGACTGGTCAGGATATACTTCTCTCTAAGAGATTTGATAGAACCGAAGACAACAAGAGAATCCACATGGCTTCTTCTCTCACCGTCCTTGGCTTCACTGATGGCGACGGACAAAGAAGTGGAAAAGGCTATTTGGATATTGTGGATTTTATCATTTCAGGAGGTGGCAACCATATAGAGGCTAATTTAGAAGAACTATACAAGCGAGTTGCCTTCAATATCTGTATTGGTAATACCGACGATCACTTTAGAAATCATTCGTTCCTGCTTGGAAAGGAGGGTTGGGAGTTGTCTCCTGCATACGACATGAACCCTACGAACGGTATATTTCAAGCATTGCTTATCGATACCAACACAAACGATAGTTCACTCAACAAACTTTACAATGCCCATGAGCTTTATATGCTGGATGAAACAACCGCAAGAGGCATTATAATGGACGTAACAAGAAACATGAAGTATTGGGAGAATATGGCAGAGAATATAGGACTTTCCCGACGAGAAATTATACACTTTACAAATCGTTTTGAACAAGGTATGGAATTTCAATATGGAGCAGGACTTCATCGATGAGGTCAAACCAATAGGTCAGTTACCTCTTGCAAAACTTAAAGAATATGGTTACAGTATTATGGAAGGAAATAAGCGACAGACAAAAGAAGACCTTAATACTGGCAGAGTTGGCTTTAAAAGATAGTAGAAATTACAATCATCATCAAGTCATAAACAATTATAATATGCCTTGATGATGTTATAATAATATGGCAGTATAATAGAATATTCATAAAAACATAATAATTTAATTCAATCATAAAATAATCGTGTAATCTCTTGCAAGTTTCATATATTATACCTATATTTGCAGTATCATATTTCATTGCTGACCCCTATTGTTAAGGTGTAAAGGCAGACTTGTACTGTTGTCAGCGAATTACATGTTATGGGGTCCCGCTCCTCTGAACATTTGTTCAAGTGACCTACCAAACTATGGAGATTGTTGTTTTAGCAGGGTTTTCATTAAAACCGCAACAATCAAGTTCTTTAAGAACTCATAGTAAAGTAATGTGTATTTTAAATATGATAAAAATGAAGAAATCTTATTTTATTATTGCAGCGTTGGTAGTATGTACATCTTTGCCAATAGCTCTAACATCGTGTAGTTCAAAATCAGACGATGAGCAGGAAGTTATCAACAACAGCAATTCTGTCATGAAAATGGAATTGTCTTTATCGGGCGACTATGCTAAGTTTAATCCAGTTCTTGAGTTTCATGTATGGGACTTAAAGGGGAAAGGCATGACTATGCACACCTCTACTGGACAGGACGTAAATATGATTTGGAAGCAAGTCTATGAGAATACTCCTTTTTCGTATGCATCAGCTCAAATAAAGGGTGCGTATTCATCATTCTCAGCAGCACTTGTTCTCACTAATTCAATGGAAGAAAGTGGAGAGGTATCTGTTCATGCAAAGGTTTTCAAGGATGATAAGTTAATCCGAAACGAAACTCTTAACATTAGTATAAAGCCAACAGATAATATCGTTAGTGTCAGCTTTATCCCAGAGAATGGCTTTACAAAAGTAAAATAGGAGGAATTGATATGGAAATAGACAATTCTAATCAAATCAGAGATAATAAGATTATCCTCTTTGCCAATCAAAAAGGCGGAGTTGGTAAGACTACTATATGTGGTTTGTTTTCTAATTATCTATCAGACACACGCAACGTGTCTCTACTTGTCATTGATGCAGATCCCCAGCAAACTTTTGCCAGTCGTCGTAAAGATGATAGTCGTAGACAGAAAGATATACCTTATAAAGTACAGTCTGTTACGATAAAAGACCCTTCCAGCACACGAAACATCATGCTAACTTTAAGAGGATTAGCAGGAACAACTATCATAGACACCCCAGGAAGTTTGACACAGGAGGGAATGAAAGAATTACTTGCTAATGCGGATTATATTGTTTGTCCTTATCACTATGACTTGAATACGATAGATTCGACACGTGCATTTATTCTTGCAGTCTTGCGTTTAAAACAAGCTTATCCACAGATTAAAGCACAATTTATCTTTGTATGCAATAAGTATGATGTACGAGTAGGTAAAGGAAGTGAATTACAAGCATGGAAGATTGTAGATGAGTTTTTCAAAAAATATGGTATTCTTGCTCCTCGCATTGGTAATTATGCCGATTTGGAACGCTACAATACTATCAGTAATAGTGATAAAGCTGATAAACTCACAAAACAGTGCTTTGATTTTATCTTTAAAACCATTTATAAAGTAAACGACAATGACTAAGTATAAAACAGATATCGCAGCAGCAGCATCTTCAATGATGGAACTTCCGGGAACACTCGAGGGAATGTTACATGACATTCATGGTCAAGTAGAAGTATCACCAGCAGCAGTTCCTTCTATTGCATCATCAACATCCCCTACAGAAGCTAAAAAAAAGAACAGTTCCAAGACATCAGCCAAGGTGCTTGAGCAACCAAAAATAGTTAATGGTGATGCCTTATGGACAGCCTTTTGGGAACAATGTGCCACAGAGAGCCAACAGCCTAAAACTGTAGGGAAAGATGGAAATGTAAGTTTCTGCAAAGTAGACAAAGATATTCTTGCAACTTTCAAGAAGTACGTAGTTGGAGGCTATACAACTCAGACAGTAGTTAATGCTATTCTTCGAAGTTTTATACTTCATTATAAGAAGAATTTTAACGAGTATAGGAAGTCAGAAAAATCATTGCTATAAATGTACGTTCTATGATTAAGAACTATTTTCAAAAATATGGAACAAAGATAGTATCAAAAATGGCAAAATACATTTTAGTACTATTAGTTGCTAGTGTGACATGGGTTGTAGCCATTTCACCGTCTATGTACAAAAGAGGAGAGCAACTTTATGAACAGGGAAAGCTATTCTATAATGAGGAAAAAGCCCCAAGTCCTTCTACCATGTTTTATCAAGAGAATAGTGACAGTTCTATCATAAACATAATTGAGAAAGAAGAAAAATGAGTAAGACTACAACAATATGGAATGAAGAGAAGGAACAGTTCTTGAAAGAGAACTATGCTTTTAAAACTAATGGAAATTTAGCAAAGCACCTCGGTTTTTCAGTTCCCTCGGTGAAAAAGAAGGCTTACGAGTTAGGATTAAAGAAAGTGTGTGCCAAACGCAAGATACATTCTGCTTTGGAAGCAAATGTACTTAAAATGTCTGAACTAAACTCTTATAGATCCATTGCAGATAAATTGGATATATCATTGTCATCAGTAAAGAGTATTATTAACAAAGCGACCAGTAAGGGCTATAAGAAACGTAGCAAGGAAGCAACAAAAAAAATAATGTCAGAAGCTCGTATTCGTCTTATCAAGAAGGAACGTGCTCGTGCAGTCTTTGGTTTAAACCCTAAGACAAACTTAAAAGTATTCCCTAATAAACAGAAATATCGTATGCGTGACCGCTTAAAGCGATGTAGATATGATGTAGAAAGAAATGATATCAATGTCTATATAGATGACGAAACACGTCGCCACGATAACATTGAAAATGAAGCTCAAAAGCTGGGTTTCAATATCATTACTCCAATCAAAGAATACTATCCTATAGATTTTGTTTTTGAGAATGGAGAGGCTGAAAATCAAATAGCAGAAGAGCTTATAAGGAACTAACTTTATCAATAAACACTTTAAATATAGAAAATTATGTCACAATGTAATGGAAAGGTAATTGCCATCGGTGAAGTAAAAACTGGTGAGAGTCAGAGAGGGAAATGGTCTTCTCAACAATGGGTTGTTGAAGAACAGGGGCAACAGTATCCCGAGCATTGGGTACTTGAAACCTTTGGAGAAGAAAATATTAGTAAGTTCGACGTACATGTTGGTGATGTCGTGACTGTAAAATATACAGCGCGTTCTACAGAAAAGAGTGGTAACTATTATCCCTCTAATCGTCCATGGGAAGTTGTCAAGGAGCAGCAATAACCAGATGGTTAATTAATTTAAGCGGACTACTGAAAGGTAGTCCGTTTTTCTTTTGTATCTATAAGTGGTTATTATTACATTCTAAACTATGTGAAATGTTATTTTATAGCTAATTCATTTCCCTCATTGTTGTATTTTTCATTGGGAAACGTGTAGTTGTAAATTAAGCTATACTTTTGTGAAAGTTTCTGCAAAGCACTTCACCTGAACTTTAAAATTTTGTAGAAAACGAAGAAATTTAAAAGATTTAAATTTATGTTTGGTACATCCATGACCATTATTATAATTGGCTATATTGGCTATTATGGTTACAATATCGTTTATGACCTCTACTTCGACAAGTCTGGTGAAGTGGTGACCACTGCTGCTGTTGATGAGCAGGAAGTAGATATTAAAGATGAATTAGGAGACTTAACCCAGTTTAATGCTGATGAAGATAGGGGTGAAGAAGATAAGTCTGTATTGACTTCTCCTTCAAATATCATTCAGGGTAAGACAGTAGAACAAGCTACAGAAAATACTAATAATGATGAAGGTGAGACTACCTTTGCAATGTCAGGAGGTATTAAAGCTGAGACCCTCTCTACTCTGATAACTTCGTTAGAGAACAAAGAGGAAGGGTCTGATTTCGACATTGTCGCAAAGGCGATGACACCCTCCACAATATAGTATCTTCATTTAAAATACATAATAGGTTCTAAGCCGTCCAGACGATTTATCACCATGTGGTAATTGTTAAAAGGCTTCTTTTTTCGGTACTTTAATTCGAAATATCAAAAAATATAATTTAAATGTTTCAATTAAAGCATTATTTTAAATCTGCCAAAAAGATGGCAGGAAAATCAAAGAGTTCTCTCAATCGTGGATTCGCCCTTTTCATGCTCGGCTTCATGGGCGGTGTACAGGCTTTTGCACAGAGTAGAGGCGCTGGTGGTTTTACGTCAGCTACTACAGAGATCAGTAGCTACGCTGACCCTGTGAAAAAGCTGATGTATGCCATCGCTGCTGTCATTGTTTTGGTAGGTGCATTTAATGTCTACTTTAAGATGCAGAATGGTGACCAAGACGTGAAGAAGACCATTATGATGACTATTGGTGGTTGTGTTGCTATGGTAGCTATGGCTACAGCACTCCCAATGTTCTTCAAATAGGTTGAGCAGGATATACCCGATATAGCAATTGTTAAGCTATATCGGTGTATATCTCATCAATCTATATTTATTTGTTTGATATGGAAGGGTTCAATAGTTATCCTGTCTTTAAGGGGCTACAAAAGCCATTAGAGTTGATGGGAATTCGTGGAAAGTTTATTTATTATGCTGCTGGTACATTCTTATTAGGTTTTATTGGCTTTCTTGTATTTAACATTATAATTAATTTCTTTGCCGGTGCTATTGCCCTTGCAATTATTGCTGGTACTGGAATAATCATCATCTTTATCAAGCAAAAACTTGGATTACACGCAAAGAAACGTTATAAAGGAATTGTACATTACACAGGATTATTTGATTATTAGCTATGGCAAAGAGAAAAGAGAGACCATTTGATAAGTTGTATGCAGAACTTGAAGAAATCAAGGATGCACGTGGAGAAGTCATGAATACCGTTCTTTTTTCAAAGAATGGTAATTGGTCTGTTATTATCGAGATCGAGAACCCCATCCAACAATATTGTACGGATGCTGAGCTTTATTATAGCTATGCTGATATATTAAGCAACATAATCCAAACATTAGGAGAAGGCTATTGTATACAAAAGCAAGATGTTTTCTGCAAGCAGGGATATAATCATGCTATTACTGATGACATGAGCTTTCTCTATAAATCATATTTTAATTACTTCAAGGGACGTGACTATACTAATATTCGCACATTCCTAATCATTACACAGGAATTCAAGCAGAGTTCCTTCGTGAAGTACGACCCTAAAGCATGGCTTGATTTTCATTCAAAAGTCGGTAAGGTCATTAATATCTTATCCGAAAAAAACATACCACATTACAAACTCAATAAAAAGGAGGTTGCAGAATATGTACACCGTTTTCTTGCTTTCGATTTTAAACCACAGCCTTTCTCTTTGAATAATATGAATGTAACTGATGAATATATTAAATCAGGAGAAAGAGCCATCAAATCTTTTTCTTTGGTTAATATAGACACTATAGATTTACCTACATTCATTCGTCCATTTAATACAATGCCTGTCAATGGCTTTAATATAGCAACTGACCTACTATCATTTCTTGCAGATATACCATCTACTGACTGTGTTATCTATAATCAGGTTATACAGATACCCCAACAGCGTCCACTAATGCGCAAGTTACAAAGTAAGGCAAAACGTCATGATTCGATGCCTGACCCAAGTAACAAGATTGCAAAAGCAGATATAGACCTCGTTCTTGACCTACTTGCCAAAGAAAGCAAGCTGCTTGTATATTGTAACTTTAATATTATAACATCTTGTCCGCTTGCCAAAATAAACGACGTAAGTTCATTTTTAGAGACAAAACTATATGATTGTGGTATTATGCCATCAAAGGCTTGTTATAACCAGTTAGAGTTGTTTGCAAACTCTTTCCCTGGCATGTCCTATTCTCTCAATAAGGAGTATGATTTATTTCTTACCCTTGCAGATGCTGCAATATGTTTGTTCTATAAAGAACATATGAAACATAGCGAAGAGTCTCGGCTGAATGTCTATTATACAGATAGACAAGGAATACCTGTTTCTATAGATATCACAGGAAAGGAAGGAAAGATTAAGATGACAGACAATGCTAACTTTTTCTGCCTGGGTCCGAGTGGAAGTGGAAAGAGTTTCCATATGAATTCAGTTGTAGCACAGCTTCTCATGCAAGATACTGATGTCGTTATGATTGATACTGGAGATAGTTATGAGGGGATAAGCCATTATTTCCATGGTACTTATATCACTTATAGTAAAGAGAGACCAATATCAATGAACCCATTCAGTATTACAACTGATGAGTATAATCTAAATTTTGGTGAGAAAAAGCAGTTCTTAAAATCTCTAATATTCCTTATATTCAAAGGAAACGAAGAACCAACAAAGATTGAAGATAAAATCATCAATCAAACTCTTGTAGAGTATTATGAAGAATACTTTCACCCATTTGAAAAGTTCTCCGAGAAAGACAGGGAACGTCTTCGTGAACGTCTTTTGCTTGAGGAAAAAAAGAATGGAGAATATGAAAAGTATGAGCAGAAATTAGAAGAAAAGTATGGCGATGACTATCGTATAGATGAACTGGAGGGAAATATAGAAGAAGAATATAATGATAAAATTTCAGAAGAAGTTAATTCTGAAAATAACACTGAAGACTTTGATTTTACTACGGAAGAGAAAAATCATCATGCAAAAGTAGAACGTCAAGTTAATAAGCTGCGCAATATAGTTAATGACAAGGCTGCATCTGATGGTGAAAAACAGAATGCCAATAAGCAACTAATTCGTCTTATGCCAGAGCTTATAGAGGGAAAATACCTGATGCGTATTGAAAAAAAGATTGACAGAATGGAAAAGAAACGTCGTAAACTACACGTCACCAATCTATCATTCAATACATATTATGAATTTGCTTTAGAACGTATACCTCAAATAATGGCTGAAAAGAAAATTGATTTCGATATAGATGACTTTGCAGCTATCTTGGAACAATTCTATAAAGGTGGAGAATTAGAGCATACTCTTAATAATGACCTTGATAAGTCTCTTTTTGATGAAAAGTTTATTGTCTTTGAAATTGATAAAATAAAAGATGACCCTATTCTTTTCCCTATTGTCGTCTTGATCATTATGGATGTGTTTTTACAGAAAATGCGTCTAAAGAAAGGTCGAAAGGCTCTCATCATTGAAGAAGCGTGGAAAGCTATATCTTCCCCTACGATGGCAGGATATATTAAGTATCTCTACAAAACAGTTCGTAAGTTCAATGGTATTGCAGGTGTCGTTACACAGGAACTTAATGACGTGATAGACTCTCCTATTGTTAAGGAGGCAATCATCAATAACTCTGATGTAAAAATACTTTTGGATCAAAGTAAATTTAAGGATAGATATGAGGATATTTCAGCAATCCTTGGATTAACAGATGTCCAACGACAACAGATATTTACTGTTAATGCTTTACCTCCCAAAGAAGGTATCCCTTATCATAAAGAAGTATGGATAAGCCGTGGGCAATACTCTGATGTGTACTCTGTAGAAGTACCGCCAGAATGGTACTGGGCTTTTACCACAGAACGTGTTGAGAAAGAGGCTTTAAAAGTCTATGAGAGAGCTTTCAATGATGATATAGAACAAGCAATTGCTCATATAGAAGCAGATAGAAAGAAGATGCAAATAGGAAGATACTTTGACTTTGCAGTCCTCGTTAATAAACATCAAAATATTATGAGCTTATGGAATTAATAAAAAAAATATTATTGAGTTTAATTGTCTTATTATTATACTGCACTTCAAGTAATGCTACTGTAGTGCGATTAGTAATTGATAAGAAAAGTGTAGCAGCAGTAACGGCTAATACTGCTATTCAAAGTTCCATAGAAATTGTTCATAACAAGACATTGGAGGAAATACGTAAGAAGCAAGAAAAGATTATGTCCTATACAGCTTCGATGGAGTCCATAAAAGAACTTTATCGCATGTCAATGCAGAATATTAGTGGATTTGGAGAGGAATCAGCCTATTATAGACAAATGGTTGATAACTTCTTACAAGTGCCTGGTAACACAGCAAGAGCTGTAAAGGCTATTAATCGTTGTCCTGGTATTAATTATATCAATAGTTTAAATGAAATTGTTAATATTCAGATAGATGTAGTTGGTTTAGTAGAAAAATTTGTAGACATAGTAAATAATGGTAAAGTTGATTTTTCCGCATTTACAAGTGGGAAAAGTAATGATAAGCTATCCACTCTGTTACAGAATGCCCACTTAGGGAAAGGAGATGGATATAACTTCCTTGATCGGTATCAACGGCTTACATTAGCTAATGAATTGTTAGCCCATATCGTAGATATTAACACACGGCTTAACCAAATTGTCTACATATGCGAATATTGTCGTACATTCAGTAATTTCATGTACAATATAGACCCTTTGACTTGGGCTACATATTTTCAGGGAGCAAACATGGTTCAAGGTGTTATCAATGATTGGAAATATGAAATGCAAGGTTAATTAAGTATATCACTCTAATTTTATCCTGTAAAGAATGAAAAAGATTTTGCTTATACTACTTTTTATAGTTGGTTCCTTCTCATATAGTCATGCTGGAATCGAGTTTCCTGCTGATATGCCTACAATAACAGCACTTATAAATCTACATAAGAAAATGGCTAAAGCCGAGGATGCTTCTGTAAATCAAGTGAACACAAGTTATATAGAACAGCAACTTGTAACAGATAATGCTACTAAGTTTAATGATGTTAGAACCACCCTAAATACAAAGCTCAATAATGCACATCAATGGATAGTTCTTGCTGCTGCTATGTCAAAGACAACACTTGATGTAGGAAGTACAGTAAAGGAATATATACAATTCACAAAATTAATGGGAAAGAATCTACTACGTAAACCACAGGTAGCATGGTATTTTGCAGAGGCGAACTACAATGTAAGTAAGAGAGTGTCGCTCTTAAAAAAATCTGTAGCTTTACTCGTTGCTTCTGAAACAAACATTCTTAAAGCATCAATGGATGAGCGTATGGAGATTATCTTTAATATTCAGGAGCAGGTAGCAATCATACGTGGTATTATCAACCAAGCACTTTTTTGGAGTCGTTGTGTTGCCATTGGAGGATTTAAATACGATTATATATGGGACATTCTCAACAGCGAAGTCTATACAGGCATAGCAAACGATATAATAAACTCATGGAATAAAAATCTTACAGAGATATGAAAAGAATACTTTTCTTTATAATCTTCTTAACTGTGACTTTAACTGTAACAGCTCAGCAGCCTGTTCATGATTCACAGAAAGAGCATCAGATTCGCTCTATGGAACAAGGACATTGGGATTTCTCTCCCGATTGGTGGTACCTTCTTTTCCATAAAAATTATAGTGGCGCAAGCAAAAAATGGAAATGGAAAGGCTTTAAATCAGGCTGGCGTGTTGTCTTCAAGGAAAGTGATTCTAACGTTAAAACTGTTGCCCCACGTCGAGAAAAGCAGGTCGCTGTTCAAGCTTTAAAACAACAAATTATAGAAAAAGAACGTAAAAAGATAGAAGAACTCAATAATGAAGAAATAGCACGTGCAGCTGACCGAAACTCTGACCTGGTATATGGGAAATATAAGGAGTTATTCACGGATATGCAATCGTCCATTACAGAAGGATTGACTTATTGTATGATAAAAAGTAAAGGTAAGATGGCTGGAAGTATTAAAGAACTCACAGATAGAAATGAAGTGATAACTTCAAACATAGCCTACCTTCGCAAAACAGGAGTTGGATATGAACTTGAAAATGCAAAAAGAGAAAGAGGGTTTGCTAAAGCAAAGAAAGATATGGAAGAACTTGTAAAGAAGGTAACAACTCTTGCACGTCTCGCAAAAGCTTTTTATTAATTCATAAGAATGATGATTATGATAGACCAATTATTGAGCATAAATATGATGATGACAGCCTTTGTTAATCAACTTTTGACAATGGGCTTACCTGTCATAGATGAAAGTTTGGCTGAACTTATGAGTGTTATGAAGTCGGCTCCGACAAATGGATTGTTTGGAGAAATGCAAAGTATGGCAAGAGGCTTAGGTATAACACTCGCTTTATGCGTTGGCTCATACGAATGTTGGGTGATGATACTTGGAAGACGTGCTATGGACGTACTAAAGATACTCCGTATCTTAGGTCTTGCAATATGTATCCAATTTTCTCCTTTGATTTGTAGTGCTTTAGATGTCCCAGGCAATTGGCTTGAAAGTAGAACGCAAGGAATGGCAAAAGCTGCAAATAAGCAGGTTGCAACTTTAGAAAGAGCTGTTGCAACAAAACAACAAGAATACATGGATTCTCTTCGAAGTCAAATGTCAAAGCAAGAGGAGCAAAAGGCTGCCCAAGATGCTGCAACAGAAGATGGGATTTGGGATAAAATTCAGCATGGAGTAGAAAATATTGGTATAAGCATACAGAACTTTGCAAAACAAGCTGCTGTATTACTTGAAACGAAGATAAGCGAGTGGGCAAATGACATCATTCGTTTTATAGGAGAAATAATATTCCAAATGACTTACTATGGAATGTTGGTTGGACAACGTATATTTCTAAGTGTATTAAAACTCTTCTGCCCTGTTATGTTTGCGCTTTCAATAGTCCCACCCTGGAGAAGTGCATGGTCACAATGGATTTCAAAGTATCTAACAATTTCTCTATGGGGATTTCTTGTTTATTTGATAGTCTATTATATAGACTTCCTAATAATGTACTATTTAAAGTCAGATTTAACAGCGTATAATCAACTTCTTCATAACGCAGCTGGCTGGAATAATATAGGTGCACTTGGTATGCAAGCGATTGGAACGACTTGCATGTATGTTGTCGGAATGTTAGCAGGTGCAAAGATTCTAAGTATGGTACCTGAGGTATGTTCTTGGCTCATTCCTGGAGGTGTTTCTTCTGGTGCTGGTTCTATGGCTGCCGGTACATCAGGTGGAGCTGCTGGTGCTGCTGGTGCAGCAGTCGGTGTCGCTGTTGGAGCTGCAACAGGTGGTGCAAGTACTGCTGCAAGTGTTGCTGGAGCCTATAACCAAAGCCGTTCAAGTGGCGGTTCTGTTACTGGTTCTCTTGTCAATAGTGCAATTAGTAATTCAAGTATTGGTAAGAGTTTCATATCA
>NZ_JAPWAR010000037.1:0-16481 GCF_041433025.1 Prevotella sp. 20925_1_30
ATGGGGAGGAGTGACAGGAGTGACAGGAAAATTGTAAAGCGGTTGTTTTTATGGTGTTGTTATAATAATGCAAGGGGAGAGATATTTGTTTATTATGAAAAGAAAAAGGGCATAAGAAGGGTTGTAATAATGATTCATAAATTGGAGATAACAGGTGGACTTTTACATGGTAAAAGATGCCCTTTTGCAATGTAACTAATCAACGAAAATGAAGAAAAGTCGAAGTTGGTGTAAACTAACTGATAATGAGTGAGAAATGGAACGATTTGCATAGAGGTGCTCTTTTCAAAAAGGGTAGGAATATGCAGATTTAGGCAAAAGTTCAGTTACCAAAGCATTACCTGATTTTGGGATAGGTAACGATGGAGTAATGTCCGGTAATCGAATTATTTTCGCTCGTGTGGCTGTTGCTGTGGTCGGCAGTTTTCTGCATAAGTGAGGAACGCTTTAATTCGGGTAACTTTGCCCATAAAAATTAAAGCGTATGAAACAAGAGAAAATGAAGGTGTTGCTCTACCTCAAAAAGAGCGGTCTTGACAAGTCGGGCAAGGCTCCGATTATGGGACGTATCACACTTGGAAGAAATGTTGCCCAGTTCAGTTGTAAACTCTCCTGCAATCCAGAGTTGTGGAATCCCCGTGAGAGTAGAGTGGACGGCAAGAGTCGTGAGGCAGTAGAGATAAACGGCAGGTTGGAGAGTTTGCTGTTGTCTGTTCAGTCGGCTTATCAAGCCTTACTTTCCAAAGGTTGCCCATTTGACGCAACCGATGTAAAGGAACTGTTTCAAGGCAGCGTACAGACACGATGTATGCTTATCGAACGATTGGACATCCTCATCAGGGAGAAGAAAGAACATATTGGAATTGACATTAAGAGAGAAACAATTTCCAATTACTATACTACCCGTAATAATCTTCGGACATTTATCGAAGACAAGTACAAGGTGGAAGATTTGTCTTTCTCGCAACTTACAGAAAATTTCATTTATGATTTCAGGGACTACTACTTGAACAAATTAGGGTTTCAGGAAAGTAGTTTCTATGCAGTTGCATCCCAAATAAAGACCGTATGCAGGTTGGCATACCGTGAAGGATTGGCTGACACCTTATTATTTGCTAATGTAAAGATAGCAAGAGGTGATAAGAAACTCCCAAAGGCACTTGACAGACGTTCACTTGACAAACTAATGAATACCCACTTCGGAGAGTTGGAGGAAGAAATGGAAACAGCAAGGGATTTGTTTGTTTTTGCCTGTCATACAGGTGCAGCCTATTGTGATTTAATGGGATTAAGTAAGACACATCTTGTCCGTGATGATGAGGAAAATCTTTGGATGAAGTTCAATAGGAAGAAGACAGGTGTACTTTGCCGTATTAAGTTGTTGCCGGAAGCTGTTCGGTTAATTGAGAAAATGCATAGCGATGAAAGGGAAGCACTGCTGCCTTTCATCAAATATCCCACTTATCAGTCCTGTCTTAAAGCCTTGCGACTACGGGCAGGTATTTCTTTTCCCTTTACTTCGCATACTGCAAGGCATACCTTTGCCACGCTTATCACCTTGGAACAGGGCGTTCCTATTGAAACGGTCAGCAAGATGCTGGGACATACGAACGTAAGTATGACCGAACGTTATGCAAAGGTAACACCACAGAAACTCTTTGAAGAGTTTAACCATTTCCTCTCTTTCACCGAAGATTTGCGTTTAACCATTTAACCAAGATTTTTTATGAGAAGTACATTTAAGATATTGTTTTACATCAACAGACAGAAAACAAAGGCAGACGGCAATACTACCATTCTCTGCCGTATCACTATAGACGGAAAGAGCACAGCCATTACCACAGGAGAGGAATGCAAATCCTCCGAGTGGAACAGCAGGAAGGGACTGACAACCGACAAGAGAACCAATCAAAGAATCGGCGAGTTTAAGGAACTTGTAGAGAAGACCTATCGAGATATTCTGATAAATGACGGAGTGGTAAGTGTGGAACTGCTTAAAAACCGTTTGCAGGGAATAGCCACCATGCCGACAACACTCCTTGCCATGAGCAAGGCAGAATTGCAATCCGTTAAAGAGTGCGTGGGCAAATCGAGAGCTGAGGGAACCTATCAGAATCTTCTCTATTCAGATAAGTTACTTACGGAGTTTGTAAAGGATAAGGGAATGACGGATATAGTCATAGCCACTATAACGGAAGACTTGTTTGAAGAATACCGTTTCTATCTGAAAAAACGAGGCTTGGCAACAGCAACCATGAATCGTTATCTTTGTTGGCTGAGTAGGCTGATGTATCGTGCGGTCAGTCAAAGAATCATCCGTTGCAATCCCTTTGAGAATGCCAAGTATGAGAAAGCGGAACAGAAGATACGCTTTTTGCAAAAGAGCGATGTTGCCAAACTCATGGCATTGAGAGTAATTGATAAGGAGGCAGAACAAGCAAGACGGCTGTTTGTCTTTGCCTGTTTTACAGGTTTGGCTATTGCTGATATGGAACATTTGCAATTTGGACATGTCCAAACGGCAGCAGACGGACAGAAATATATCCGAAAAGAACGGCAGAAGACAAAGGTGGAGTTTGTCGTGCCACTACACCCCATAGCAGAGACCATCATCAATCAATGCAAGAAAGAACGACCGAGTATGAAAGAAATGCAGACGGTGAAAGGAAAAGGCAACGACTTTATCTTTCACTGTGCTTGTAGCCGTAGCGTGATGAGTGCAAAGCTGAGCATCGTGGGTAAGGCTTGCGGTATCAGAGAGCGGTTGTCCTACCACATGGCAAGGCACACGTTCGGCACGCTGAGTTTAAGTGCAGGAATACCCATAGAGAGTATTGCCAAGATGATGGGGCACGCCTCTATATCCAGTACTCAAATCTACGCACAGGTGACAGATAATAAGATTTCTGAGGACATGGACAGGTTGATAAGGAAACATCAGACAAAAGAAACGAAGGAGGAAACCGTATGAATGTCAATCACCATCAAATAAAAAGAGACCGCAGTTATTTCGAGTGGGGCGATAATATGCAAATCACTTGCAAAGGCAAAGGCGAAATAGCCATGACAGAGAGTGAACTGGTGGATTTCTTTAGTGTAACATGGAGGAAGCTCAATTATCGTCTGCAACTTCTACTAAAAGTCTCTCCCCTGCAACCCGACGAAAGGGATACAGGGGAGCAGGGAGTCTACGTGAACGGACGACTGCGAGGATATGCTCCGCTTTATCCACTCACAATCATCATCGCTTTGTCTTATCAATTGGACAGTACGGAAGCACACTTCTTCAGGAAACATGTATGTCAGAGATTGCAGAAACCTACATCCATAATAACACCGATATTCTTAATAGGAAAGACGGATACCTGATGATTATATTTTCTTTTTCTTTCATTGATTATATCTTACTACATAACTACAATAAGGTATAATACGTTGAAAGAAAAAGGATTAAAGATTTTTATTGATATACGAATATTCTTTCAATTATTTACTACGCTACTACAAAAGAAAGATTTTTATTAAAACTGAATTGACAGTGTATAAAAACTAAAAGCACAACCATGAGAATTTATAGTTTATAACACATAAACTAAAAGAGCTGTATCAAACCCTATAATGAGTAACGACACAGCTCTTTTTCTTGTTTTGAGGGAGATTTAAGTTTCTAATCAAGAAGTTCGCATCCTTTCAGATGTTGGGGTTATGTCCCAATAAATATCATAAGTAATATTCTATTACAACTATTTAAGCTCATGCAACATATAGGGTGCTCCGGAAACCTTTACCTTCAATTTTTCATACCTTCCATCTTTCATGTGATAGACAAAATAACCCGTACCTTGGTCTGTTGACATGCCGAAGATGATGTCATTGCCCGACTTGCAAATGGATGCCGCCCAGCCTGTAGTTCCTGAGAAGTTCATCTTCTTGCAAGTCTTATCATAGAGATTAATCTCAAAAGGCTGGAACGATTTATCATGAACGTAATCTGGTGGGTTGCTTGCTGCCCCAGGAATATTTAGGTATCCATAAACCTTTCCGTTTCCACCATATACCTTATTATAGGCATATGAAGTTTTACCTCCTTTTACACCATCCAGATTTACATCTGCAAGGGTAAAGCAATAAGACTTGTCAAACTCCTGTTCTCCCTTCTTAATGCGCAAGAAGCCTTCCTTTGCCCCCTTCTGATAACCGAACATTCCTACGCAATAGAAATAGATATCACCCTTCTCGTCCACAAACGGATCACCAGCAGGTGTTCCACTGGACGACATCGTGACGCGACTGTCACTAATAAGTTTGATTGGCTTGTCTGTTTTCGTGTCAATTAATGCAACATAGGCTCCAGTTTCGCAAGAATAAGCAGACTTCATTTGATTCAGTGACACATATAAAATTCCATCTCTGATAACAGAGGCACACGGTTCAGGATTATTGTCACCAGAGGACTTTCCCAAGGAATAGTCGGATAAGTCTATTTCTCCTGTCTTCGTCATTGAGGATGGGTCAATAATCCACACCTTTCCTATACCAAGGCAAGAAACATATGCCTTCTTATTGGATGCGAACGTGATGTACGTTGCCTTAGCACCACTTGGAAATACCATAGTCGTGCCCTCTTGGACGAGTTTGCCATCTTTTGGTGCATATTTGTAGAGGTGTTCCGTGTCAGTCACATATACCTTGCCACCATGCACAAATGAAAATGCACCCTTGGCAAACACCAAAGCATTGTCCGTATTGAGCGAACCAGCTGTCAAGTCTTTGAACAGACTGACATATGTATTCTCTCCAATATTCACGCTATGCACAAATCCTACCTCGGACTTTGCTGGTGGCGTTGGAGGAACATCTGGAGTGTCTTTACTACATGAGGAAAGACCTGATAACACAAGCAGCGCCGTGGCTGCGACTAAGAAATAATGTTTCATTTTGACTATAAATTTTTGAAATGAATAATAAGAATTTACATACTCATAGCTCCTCCTGAGACTTTGTCTCGGAACAGATTAAAACGCAATTTAGCCTTAAAGGTTCTGCCTTGCAGTGGCATTTTGAATTCCATGTAGTTCTCTTTGTCAAAAATATTTTCGACCTCGAAACTCAGAGAAACATTGTTATGCCAAAATGACTGTTGAAGCCCTATGGTAAACACATCGTTGGAAGGAATGATCCATTTCTTTCGTTGGTCGGGCAGTGTGCTCATTTGCCAGCCCCAATCGAATTCTCCGACATGAGAAACATCAACATAAACTCTGGACAACTCTTTCTTTCCCAACAAACCTTCAACGTGATATTCCATGCCATAGTTGTAATAGAATGAAGGTATGTTGGGAACATGCTTGTCATACGTAGGATTATCCGAACCTTTCTCATCGTTTAACCATTTTTGACGGTCTCGAATGTCCTGCAATGTAAGATTAAAGTATGCATAGACGTTTGGGGTTATATCTACCTTTAAGTCAGTATCGAAACCAAGCGTACTTGTCTTTCCTAAGTTTATGTATATGGAACGGATGTCAGCGGGGAAAAGTCTTATCATATTCTTCATATACATATAATAAAAATTTGTTTCCCATTGCACACGAGTAAGCCCCAATAGATTTCTCTTGTCCATGATGACCCCAATGTTCAAATTATCTCCAACTTCTGGCTGAAGATTTACAGAAGGTTTGATACTCATTCCGTTTCCGAACAATTCTCCCGTATCAGGAATTCTTACATTGTGTGAAAACGAGATTTTTCCCCTCACACCTTTCCACAATTCATAGCTAAGCCCTTCGCTAAAGCCATAATACGTTTTGTTCACGTTGGTCTGTTGGGGAGCGAATACGCTTTCTGTCTTGTCTTTTGACAAAGCATCGCTTGTTCTATAGATTTTTGACTTCAGATAATAGATGCTTATTGTCAAGGAATTCTGAAAGCGATTATTAGAAGAAGCAAACAAATAACTTAGTCCGATGTTGTTTGAAGTCATTTTGCTGGGAAATGAACTGGGGTCGAAGCCAAGGTATTCATTCATATGATCGTCCTTAGGTCTATAGTCCGAGAATACGAATTGATCATTCAGATTGAAAGTATGTCGTCCAAGTGTATATTTCAAGTTAAATTTATTTCGCAACTCAAATTGCCGGTCATGGGACTCGTTGAAAAGATTATCCTCTGTCTCCCCATTAGCTGGCGTGACCGTCCCATTCCATTGCGTTCTTGTAGTTGCCGTATCCGTCATGTTAGAACGTATGATGGGAACAACAAGTGTGTTTTTCAGCTCCAAATCTTTGAAAATGAAATTTTTCTTCTCCATATTCAAAGTAGGCATAATATTAAGACTTTTTGTATAGGCATATCGAGAGTCAAAGTTGAGAGACTGTATGCCTTTCTTATTCCTGTAAAAAGCACATTCCAAATCCAGTTTGTCGAAGTATTGCTTTCTAAAACCTATGCCCACATGATAGAATTCTGCGTCATAATAGTCATTGTTTCGTCTCACCTTTCTGTATTCAGAAGCAGGTAGATTAGTCTCAAACACTGGCCATGACATCATATAATTGTTCTTGGATTTGTTCCTGAAGAAAGCAATATTGAATAATATTCCAGATTTTGCAAAAAGTTTCTGGGCACTTGCAAGTGTCTTGAATGTCCCGAATGATGCCAATTCCTGCGTAAAACCCACTAGGTCACATTCATCCTCTCGTGTCACTATGTTGATAGCACCACCAAGTCCATCACCGCCATATTCTGCAGGAACGATTCCTTTGTACACCTCTATGTACTTAATAACATCAATCGGAATATCATTGATGTCGAAAGAACCATCTGGACTGTTTAGTGGGAAGCCGTTGATATAAACTGCCACACGCTTACCTTCCAATCCATGGACAGATATACGCGATGCACTTCCTAATCCTCCGGTTTTTCTCACCTTGATACCTGACGTTCTAGTGAGTATTTCTTCTATTCCACTTGAGCGTCCTCGCAACTTTGATCCATCCACTACCGTTACAGCCATAGGACTTTGCCGGATATGGTTTATTTCAGCCTTTTGGGAGGAACCCCTTACCACGACTTCGTTAAGTGCGTTCGTAGATGTCTCCAAAAAAAAGTCTTTCGTGGTATTTCCTTCTGACACAACGACTTGCCTTACTCGTTTATATCCAACAAATGAAACCTCGACAATGTATATTCCATTGGAAGGAATATCAATTTGATAATTGCCTGTTTTATCAGAAACTGTTTTCTGTTTTATATTTTTGATTGATACGTATGCTCCAGATATCGGAAGTTTAGTTTCTTTATCTATGATTTTCCCACGTAATATATTTTGGGCAGACAAAACTGTTGTACACAAACACAGTATCGTTACGATGAATAATCTGTTCATAATCTTATTGATTAATGAGTTCTCGCCATCCTGCTGTATTATAGCGTATATATTCAGACAAAACCTGTTTTGCCTCTTCTTTACGGATTTCTGGATTTGAGACAATCTCTCCGACGATTGTTACCCATGTAGAAGAGGAAATCCGAAAGAATAGTGACGAAACTTTTGTTTGTATTTGTGGATAGACTTTTTGCATTTGGTCAATATATTCTTTACTTATTGCAACTTGTTCTTCGATAAAATTTTCACGGAAAAATTCTACAGAAGTACCTTTTGATTCAAAGAGCAATAACTTTAATTCTTCTTTATACAAGAAAATTATTTTAAGCGTTTCTCTTAGCAAATCTTTTTGACTTTGTATAGAGAAACGAAGTTTGTCTATTTTGTTGGGTTCTATGCGATAGGAGGACAGCCTTCCATCCAAGACAGCAAGTAAAGGCCTAAGGACAGCATAAAAAATATCATCTTTTGTCTTAAAATAATTGTATATATTACCTAAGACAACTCCTGATTTTGCAGAAATTGTTCGCATCGAAGTTTTTCTAAAACCATTTTTAATAAATTCATTGCGGGCAGCTGTGACAATTCTGTTTCTTATATCTTCTTTTAATATTTTCATTACTATTTTATTAACGGACATCGTTCAGTTTTGTTCATAAAAAAAAGCGTACTGTTAAAAAACAGTACGCTCCTTTTATTGTTGCCTTTATGCGGCTGTGTGATATTTTCATCATTAATTCAATTTTAGATACAAAGGTATGGGAAGAATTCTATACTGGCAATACTTATTAATAGGTATTTTTAATCGAATTATAATACTAAATTCAAATGGACTTAAAATAGTAATTCTCCTCCAACATCCTTTCCAAGTCCGAAGCCTTGTAGAGTATCTTCCCTGCAAACTGTGTGTAGGGAAGAATTCTTCTGTCCCGATAGTCCTGTAAGGTGCGAGGGCTGATGTACAGCCTTTCGCACACCTCTTTACTCGTGAGAAAGTGCTCACCGCCAAAGAGCGGCTTGTGTGTCTGTGCCACTTCCTTAATTCTCTTGCTTACTCCGCCGATAGCGGACAGCACCACCTGCATATCGTCAGCCTCCATATTCAAGTCTCTCACCTGTTCCATAATCTTCCTATTTATTTGTTGATATTAGTTTTATCCGTTTTTGATTTCTCTGTTTTGGTTTGGAGCAATTGCTCCACATCCTCACGCCTATAATAGCACTTATGCCCGATTTGAGAGAATGGAAGTACACCTGTATCCCGGTAGTGCTGCAATGTGCGCTTGCTGATGTTGAGCAACTTACATACATCACCATTGTGCAGCCAATCGGTATGCTTGCTCTGTTCCCCGAATGCCTTGTGGCAGGTCTCGGCAAGACTGAGTATCTCGTTCCTCAACCTTGCCCAATTTGAATCCGTAATGATAAAATATCCCATAGTTTTATTGTTATTTTGTTTGTAATTCCTTATTGTTTTGCGTCTTACCGCACGTTTCTGCCTGCAAAAGTAGGATGTGTTTTCCATACCTCAAAGCAGCAGGGAACAGCAGGGAAATATAGGGAACTTGAAGGAAAAGACAACATATCTTATCGGTTGCCTTTTTCGTATTATTCTTTGATTTCTTCTTTCACCGTTTATCCTATATGAAGGATAATCCCAATCGGCGCAAAATACAGCAAACATAGGCAATACACACATTTCTGTCTTTGGCTGTAGCTATCATTCCCAACTCTGTTTTCCACAAAAATCCCATTTTCTTGCCCTGCCACGACAAAATATACATGTGAACTTTATAGCAGACAGACGCAACATTATGCAAGCACTCTCCGAATGCTTGGAACTTTGACATTCTCTTCATAACTTCACTCTCAGAAACCAAACCAATCATATAATGAAGAAGAATGCAGATAAAGGCAAATCTGAGGGCGGAAACAGCGAATTTCATACAAGAAGGAAGTTTTCCAAGAACTCGGAGATAGAAGCCTATCTCTCCACTCACTACGAGTTCAGATACAATACGGTATTGGGTAGAACTGAATATCGTAGCAAGAATGATGCTCACTTCTCAAAGGTGGGTCGCTATGAAATCAACACGCTCCGCAGAGAGATAGACAACGACATCGGGATAATAACCTCGTCGGATAATCTATACTCTATCATCGAGAGTAGCTTCTCTCCACGTGTTAATCCCATACAGGAGTATTTCAATGGATTGCCATTGGTGGATGTAAGTAGCAGTTCTCCCTTTTCACTGAAAGCCATTCCCCACTTGGCAAGTTGCGTAGTCGTGCGCAACTCTGACAAGTGGTTACAATATCTCACCAAGTGGCTCGTGGCAGTGGTCGCCAACGCAATGGACGACCGTGAGTGCAGTAACCACACCTGCCTTGTGCTGACAGGTGAGCAGGGAAAGTTCAAGACAACGTTTCTCGATTTACTTTGTCCACCCAAACTGCACGGTTACAGTTATACCGGCAAGATATATCCACAGGAGAAAGACACGCTCACCTATATCGGGCAAAACCTCATCGTAAACATAGACGACCAACTCAAAGCTCTAAATAAACGTGATGAGAATGAGCTGAAGAACCTCATTACATGCCCGATGGTCAAATACCGTATGCCCTACGACAAGTATGTAGAGGAGCATCCCCACTTGGCAAGCTTTGTGGCATCAGTGAACGGCAATGACTTTCTTACAGACCCTACAGGAAGCAGACGCTTCCTGCCCTTTGAAGTGCTTTCTATAGATATTGAGAGAGCAAAAGCGATCTCGATGGACAATGTCTATGCGGAAGCCAAAGCCCTGTTAAAGTCAGGTTTTCGTTATTGGTTTGATGATGATGAGATTGCCGAGCTATATAGGGAGAGTGAAGACTTTCAAGTACAGACTGCTGAGTTGGAACTTTTGTTGCGTTGTTTTGAAAAGCCAACGGAGGATGAAAGTTATTCGTTAATGACCACTACGGAGATACTCACCTATTTGGGTATTTATACTCACCAACCACTTGTTGCCAAGCGTATGGGTGAAGCCTTGAAGAAAGCAGGATACATAAAGGTGAGCAAACGAAGAAACGGTAGTAGCCCCATCTATGTCTACAAGATTAGGAAAATCTTGCCCTGCCCACTCCTTCAAACTTGTAGTAGCCAAATGTAGTAGAATGTGTAGTATTACCTTATACTACAAAGTAATACTGATTATCAATTACTTATCACAAAATAGTATGTAGTAAGAAGAAAGATGAAAAAGTTTGGAGGGGAAAAACTTTGGAAAAGGTAAAACCCCAAAAACAGACAAACATAAATAATTATCATTCAACCCATTAAAGTATCAAAACAATGAAAGAAGAAGATTTATCACGTATCAAGCGATACCCCATAGTGGAGTATCTCGAAAGGAAAGGCGTCAAGCCCGTGCGTAGGACACCTTCCTATGCGCTGTACCGTTCACCGCTTAGGGAAGAAACACATCCGAGCTTCAAGGTGGACACAGAGAAGAACCTTTGGATAGATTATGGCGAAGGACGGGGCGGAAGCATAATCGACCTCTGTATGCGTATGGAGGGATGCACGCTATCGGAAGCCATCCGTCGTTTGGGGCAGAACGCTCCCGATGATGGTACCTATAGTTCTTGTAATAGCTTCGCACCAAACAACACCCAGCCTGTGATGGCTGTAAATGGAGCAAGGAGACTGATAGAAATATCAGACACCCTACCGCCACATTTACAGGAATATCTTACAAAGGTGCGTTGCATCAACTTAGAAAAGGCTATGCCTTTCCTCAAATGTATCAGCTGTGAGGTAAGGGGCAGGCGCTACCAAGCCATCGGCTTTGCCAATCTCTCTGGCGGCTATGAGCTTCGGGACGACAAGACGTTCAAGGGAACGATAGCCCCGAAAGACATTACTCCGATATTCACGGATAGAGCGGAGCCAGTATGTATCTTTGAAGGCTTCATGGACTTCCTCTCCTTCCTTTCGATGAAAGAAGAGATTACCAACCACTGCCTTGTGATGAACTCCGTGAGCAACGTGGCAAGGACTATCCGCTATTTGAATGACCGACACCTAACCCATATCCGTACCTTCCTTGACAATGATGAAGCAGGACGGAGGGCTGTTCAAGATTTCATAAAGGCAGGCTTCCATGTTGAGGACATGAACATACATTTCCAAGACTTCAAGGATCTCAACGAATATCATGTCAGCTGTGCCCGTGAACAGCAGAAACGGAAAGCGCAGGAACAGACACACATATCAATTACAGGACAAAACAAGAAATCAAAACAGGTCAAACTTAAAATGAAATAGAAATGGAAAAGGAAACTATGATGAGCGACAAAGACCTTTCATGGTTCTTGGGTGTGGAAGATGAAACAGAGAACGAATCTACTTCACAAGAAGCGACTGCGGTTCCTGAAAGAGAAAGACCAACAAACAAGCAGGACACAGAGAATACCATGCACTCCGAGCCTGCACGGAACACTGAGAGTGCAACTGTTCAAAGACGTATCAGTGCCAAGATGAGAAAGAAAACACTCGAAGCCTACAAGCAAGCCTATCTTGTGCCGACCAAGTTAAACAACCGTAAGGCAGTCTATCTGAGTAGGGAGACACAGGAGCGTGCCGACTTCATTGTGCGTAGGTTAGGCGACAGGGGCAGCAACCTTTCAAGCTTTGTGGAGAACATCGTTCGTCAGCATCTGGAGGAATATGGTGAAGATATAGAGAAATGGAGAAGACTGTAAGCCGTAAGAAAAGGTAGACGGTTTTCAGGAAAAAGGTCTACCCTTTCTTCAAAATAGGTCTACCTTTTCGAGCAAATAGGTCTACCTTTTTTGCTAAAAGGGTCTACCCTTTCTTCTTCGGCTTTGTTCTCTGTGAGAATACCACGAATGCAGTTAGTCATAGAATGCACGGCATTCGTTTTTAGACTATAAAACGTTTTAAGCGTAAATGGTTTGTTTGGTAGCATTGCAAGACGTCAGTTTGTACCCACAAACTGCTCTTGCTCCCCTCGCTAAACTATCGGGGAGATTAGACCGTAATCACTCCGCTCTCATCGGTCAGTATTCAGGAATTAAGAAACAATGAATCATCTACAATGATAAACTTTCAAGGAAACTTATATGAGCAGATACAAGGGAAAAGCTGCCCGATGGCAGCCAAAGGATAAGGAAGAACAGCGGATGAATAAGACAGAGTTCATCAAGGTAAGATGCACCTTAGAAGAAAAGCAGCGTATTAAGTCAAAGGCAGAAAGTACGGGACGTAAGTTTTCCGATTACTGCCGTGAGATACTCCTAAATGGAGAGGTGGCAGCCGTTCCCAAGATGACCGAAAATGAAAGGGAAGCCATTGCCATACTTCAGCATACAGGAAGGTTCTACGGGCAGATTTCTAACCTCATCAAGGTCAAGAACGAGGATTGGTTACATATCACAAAGAACCTCTCGCTATGTGCCAAAGAGGCATTTAAGCGATTTTACGACCCCCATTTTCATGTGAACGATGAGATATATAAGGTCTTAAATATGAGAAGAGATGATAGGAAAATGTAAGGCGATAGCGCATGGCAGCACGGCTTTAGACTATATTTTTAGAGAGGGTAAACTTGGCAGTCGGCTTGCCTTCCACAACCTTTGCAGCAGGGAGCCAAAGACTATCTATGAGGAAATGAAAGTGGTCAGCGACTATAACAGCCGTTGCAGGAACAAGTTCCTGCGTATTGAAATCGGTATCGCACCACAAGACGAGAAAAGACTGCCTGTATCCGAGCTTATGGGAATAGCCCATCTGTTTGCCAAGCGAATGGGACTTGACAACCACCAATGGGTGGCAGTAACGCACAAGGACACCGACAACAGACACATTCACATCATCGCCAACCGCATCAGTCTGTATGGAGAAGTCTATGATACCACCTTTGTGAGCAACAAGGCAGCGAGAGTGGCGGAGGAAATAAGCAGAGAGAAAGGCTTGACTATCGCAAAGGAGGTCAAGGCGGAGAAGAAATATCAAAAGTCAAAAGCCAATCCTACGAGAGAGCAAACAAAGAAAGAGATGCAACAAATCTGTTATGCCTTGTTGGATAAATATAAAGGCGGTGGCATATTAGGACACTCCATGTTCCTTTACGAGTTGAACAAGAAGGGCATTATTATTGAGCGTATGAAGAATAAGCAAGGTAACGTCTATGGTTTGAAGTTCTCCTACTGTGGACAGACATTCAAAGCTTCCGAAATAGGCAGGGAGTTTGGCTACCGTTCCTTGCAGAAGAACTTTGAAACAACCAACAAGGAAGAATCAAGGAAACCACATCTAACAGTACAAGAGCCGACAGAAAGGAAAGAACAACCTGATACTGGTTATCAACTCGTACCTCCAAGCCGTTCCTCTATCTCACGAGAAAATGACACCTCACAAGTACAGAATCCCATTGGTGCAGTGGCAGACGCCATTGTTAGCGCAGCCGATGAACTGATGGAAGGCTTGGACGATTTGATTACACCAACCGCACAAGGCTATGACTATGTAGAAGCAGCGTGGCAGCGCAAACTCAGAAACCAAGTGAACAGAAAGAAGAAAAGAGGAAGAGGTATATAACCCACAGGCAAACAGCCAGTCAAAAGTGTAGAAACAGGAATATTTCATCAAAAACGCTTGTTATTCGGTAGCAAAGTATTATCTTTGCAAACAGAATAACAAGCGTTCTTTGTTAGGCAGAAAACAGCGAAACCAAGTAACTCGCTCGTTTCCAAATCGTTACCTGTTTAGTTTTACCAACAAGGTAACTTCTTTATTTTCAATTAGATACATTTTAATAATTATCTTTATCAGTTACTCGTTACTGATAACGCAACTACTCGTTATGGTTAACGACTCTATATGTTACTTTGAAACATATAGACTGATTAATGCAATAATTCAGGTTATCTCGTTGTCCTCATCGGGTATTATGAGGATACCGCTTGAAAGGGTGATAGGATACTTTACTGCCATTACTTTTGCATCTACATGACCATCACAAGTCGAGAGGTCAGCAATAACATAAGGGAAGTCAGTATACCAATGAAACTCCTTGTCGGTTCTGTTACGTAATACCTCGTTTAATTCTCTTACTTCTTCTTCCTGAATAGATGCATATTGGTGATAGAAATTTTGGTGTTGCATATCATAGTTTTGTTTGTGGAGGGACGATTACTCCCTCCGTTATCTATTACTCTTCATAACCCATGTCTTAAAACTGCTTTAAGCAAATCATACCTCCATTAAGGAGCAAATCTCTGTGTAAATTTGCTTGTCTATCCCTGTCAGCAGTAGCTGCATAATCATTATTGACATACACTTGTTGATAAATAACAGTTGCGTCTGGTGCTACGACTGTCAAAACTTGAATTATTGTTGGTATATTCATATCGATGTTGATTGTGGAGGGATGGTTAGCCCCTCCCTTACCTCCTTTATGCGACATACTTGAACTCATGAACATAGATGTAGTTTTCGTTATCATCTTGTTCCTCGTTCCATTCATCTATATCTTTCATTGTCACCGATTCTTTCTTCAACAGTTGAGCCACGTAAGACAAAACTTGCTCCTCCGTATTGAAGTAGTCATTAAAGTAGTCTCCGTCGATGCAAATATCGACATAGTAGCTCTCCGTGAAATATTTACCATCACAATCATTAGTTGCATAGACTTCACAACCACATTCTTCAACAATGTAGTAGATCGTTAGCTTGGGCATGAGCTTTGCCAATAGATGACGGAAATCGGTTGCTCCCCATGCTTCCTCTGCTTCTATATAAAGGACACCATCTATTATTTCATACGTTTGAATAAACCCACGCAAATAGTTGTTCTTCATTTGTTCTTCCGATGCTCCTAAAGCCTTAACGATATTGCCTTCCCATTTTTTAGAGGCGTTCGCTTCGACAGGCTTAACATTGCTTTTAACAAAATCATTAATCACATTAAACACTCTCTCTAAATCGCTTTTGCTTCCCTCGATAGCATAGCTTGTACTTGCCCAATTTGCCATATTCTATATCTTTTAGTTATTTATTTTCCATACATTATTACATGCTCACAAATCTCTATTGCTAAGTTATGTAAATTTGGTCGTATCAATATACGCTTTAATGCCTGATTACTACGTGTTTTTACGCACGTGAAATTCTCTAAGCAAAATGTATATCTCTTGTCATATACTATTTTCATTTTTACTCCATTTACGGTTATCAACCCCTCTGTAACCTCCACCTCAAAAAAGCCTTTTTGCCCTGATGAATAAATACTATCTGCTACTTTAATCATATCTCATTTTATTTATGCTATAAAAACAAAATCTTATGACCATACTATACAAGGTTTTAGCTCCTTATACATAAGCTGTACCTTTCTTGACGAATATCGCCTTTTAATAACTCCTACAAGTTTACCATCTTGCATAATATTGTTTCCTTTGATTTGTACTTTCTCAGTAGCCAAAATCTTATAACTATGATACGAAGCCTCTCTTGTTGATAACATACCATAGTTACCTTTATCAATGGAAGCCATTATAACATCCAAGACTGCTTTCTTTATTTCCTGTTTCATATTCATATTATTTGAATGATACATTTCCCTCTCGTTCAACTGCTATTGCAGCATCACGGTCAGGCTTTCAAATTTTACGTGCAAATAAGGTAGCAAGGTCATTAGGAAGATAAGCAAAGTAATTTATGGATATTATCATGGAAAACCCAAATCTTTGATTTGTGGAAGGCTGCCGTGAGAATATTCTTAAATAGTGTTGCGGTACTTTGTGTTCTTACGACCTTGCTTACCTTTGCAAAGGAAAATTAAAGCCAGACTGTGTATGCAAGGAGTGTAAGCGATAACAAAGGATACAGGGCTTCGCCCTAAACTAAAGGGTAAAGAATAGCAAAGTTGCCGTAGGCTTTAAAACAAGATACTGCCATAACCGCTCTCCCAAAGTCCCTTGAAAACCTTTGTCGAAATGCTTCGTAGAACATGAGACAGTGGTTTTCAAGGGATTAAAACAGCACTGTCTGTTTTAAGGGTTTCAGCGTAGCCTGTGTTCT
>NZ_JAPWAR010000038.1:0-14325 GCF_041433025.1 Prevotella sp. 20925_1_30
AATCAGAGAGTTATAGCTTCACACTGAGACCGACATACCATGTTGCACCATAGACAGGGGCGTACATGAAGGCGGCATCATCCGTATGTTTCTCATCTTGGATATAGCTAAAGATGTTCTTAGCACCAGCATAGATGGTACACATTCCTAATCGTTTTGAAGCACGACAGTTGAATAGCATGAATGTAGAAGTCTTCTTGATCTTAGAGTTCTGACCTGCGTCTTCGGAGTTATAGTCGATGTACATGCTACCTTGTAATGATCCTGTGAGAGAGAAAGTCCATGTGCCAGGAGTGTAGTCGATATCGAAGTCGCCTGTCATACCAGGGAAACGAGAGATGTTGCGACTCTCTTTAGCGTATTTAAGACGCTGTGGGAACTCCTTTACTGACTCATCATTAGGGTCAGACCACTCAGCACGTTCGTGCTTAAACTTACCTTGATTGAATGTCCAGTTGACGCCAGCTGTGAGGTTACGAGCGATACTTGCCTTTGCACCAAGCTCTATTCCCTGTACGTAAGCATCATCTACATTCTCCCATTGATACGAGTATCCAAACTTCTTAACCTCATCGTCGGCAGGAGAGAATTGTATCTTATCCTTTAGGTTGGTGCGGAATAGGTTTATACTGAACTGATACTGCTTGCTATAATAGTCTGCCGAAAGGTTATAACTGATGGCACGTTCGCCTTTCAAGTTAGATGACTTCCATACACGTGGTGAACCACTGCATAGGTGGAGATCCTCTGAGAAACCATAAGGAGCACGGAATCCTGTTCCAATATTCGCACGAAGGATGAGCGATGGGGTAACTTCATACTTCACAGCAATGCGTGGATTGATGGTTGTCTTGCTGAACTTCGTTGATGGGAAAGCGCTATCTGATACCTTCACACTGGTAGCATACTCTTCACCAGAGCTGTGAGAGTCGAGGCGAATACCAGGAACAACGGTCAACTTAGGTGTTACGTTCCATTCATCCTGTACGAAGAAACCAACCTCGTTAGCGTGCTTTTTGCCGATAGAAGTGTATGGTACGCCATAATAAGGACTTGTCTTTTCGTCTTCAGCAGAGATTACATACAAACCAGTCTCACGTAAGCGAGTGAAGTAAGCCTGCACTCCTGCAAGTAATGTATGCTTATCTAAGATAGAAGTGAAGGTGAGCGAAGGAGTTACCGTGTGCTCCTTAGCAATGTAAGGGCGCATCATCTCTACAGGAGGAGTAGCTCCGTCCTCATCTGGATGTGCTGGATCTTTGTGCGAATCCATGTAGTCATGGAGGAAAGTATCATTCGTTGCATTGCGCTTGTGGTATACGTATGCGGTTGAAAGATTCAACTCTGAATGCGCACCCAGTGGTAGGTTATAAGTCAAATCAGCAGAGAGTCGATTCGTGCGGATGTCCTCTGTCTGATCAGTATAGGGGTTTAAATATTGATTATTGGTCATAACTCCACCGAATCGATGCTCGTCTATAGCCTTACCACGCAACACAAGCTTATCATTCTTTGCAAATGGCTGATAGAAGTAGAGGTTGAAACCAAGGTTATTCATCGTTTCGTTTACACGATCAGATACCCCATCCTTATGCTTCACCTCCTTACGAGTAAGTCCGTCTTGCGTCTCATCGATAGCATCCATCTCCGCTCTCTGTGCAAAGACGCTGATACCAATGTTGTTGTAACGCATAGAGCCAGAGCCTTTATAGCCCTTAAAGCCATAGTTACCGAATTGTATATCACCATTGATGGTAGGCTCGAAGGTTGGTTCCTTAGAGATGATATTGATGGCACCAGCTACTGCACTACTTCCATACAAGGCAGAGCCTGCGCCCTTTACAACCTCAAGTCGGTCAATATCATTCGTTCCCATCTGCTGAAGACCATATACTCCTGCAAGTCCAGAGTATATTGGTTCACCATCAATAAGCACCTGTGTATGCTCTGCACCAAGCCCTTGCATACGTACCTCAGAGAAGTTACAGAACTGACATTGCTGTTCTACGCGGATTCCTGGTACACCTTCTAGAGCTTCATAGAGGTTTTGTGCGTTCTTCTTAGTGAGAGCTTGAGATGTAAGAACTTCTGTTCTGATAGGTACATCCTTAATAAAATGACTTGTGCGAGTACCTGTTACCACCACTTGACTAAGTTCCAATGGGTCTTTCTCAAGCTCGAAATAAACATCAGTACCTTTGTTCTCGGTCATTACTACCTCCTTCTCCTGGGATTGATAACCATCCAGTGTGGCGATGATAGTTTGTTTTCCGAGTGGTAAGTTACTTAGTTTGAAGTGTCCTGTACCATCACATTGAGTCTTAAGGTTTGTACCTTTCACTCTGATTGTGGCATGTGGAAGATGTTGTCCACCCTCTTTTGCCTTTACGTCACCGAATAACATGGCATCGGTTCCTTGTGCCATTGATGCGAGCGAGCACATCAAAGCAATCAAAAATATTAAGATTTTATTCATTATAGTATATGAGTTTGTAAATCTGCGACAAATTTAGTTGTTTATTGTTAACGACGCAATACCTGTTTGTAGGTATTCTTCTCTATTGTTATCAACCATTACCTCCCTAATAGTTCCTAGATTCTTTTAGTCTCATTCGGTAGTGTGCTTTAATAATAAGAGGTATGAGTAACAAAAGAGGTCATAACTTTAGTTTTTCTTGTCAATATAGGAACAAGTCTTGCAGGAATGGATATTTTCCCTTTACTTTGTAGTCAAAATATAATTAAAAGACCATTGAAGACAATACTCACAATAACTGGTTCGGATAGTACGGGAGGCTCTGGTGTGCAAGCTGACATCAGAACGATAGCCGCATTGGGTGGTTATGCCGTGTCTGCAGTCACGTCAATTACGGTGCAGAATACTGTGGGTATTCAGGCTTTCTATGATCTTCCTGATGATATTGTAAAGGGTCAGATTGAAGCAATCATCAATGATATGCAGCCCGATACGGTGAAGATTGGTATGATAAGAACAACCGATACGCTTGCTGTCATTGTAGAAGCTCTATCGAAATACAGACCTCATCACATTATTTATGACCCTATTGTGACGGCAAGCAATGGTGACCGACTGATGACAGATGACGTTATTATGCAGATTCGTCACCGCTTATTGCCTCTTTGTTCTGTGGTCATACTGCGTGAAAGTGATGCCGAACGCATTTTTAATTGTACCTCATTACAGGATTCAGAAACGACAGCTTCAATAAGTGCTAATAAACAAGGTGTACGCTCATTAGTTCTGGATGAAGTGTTACAGCATGGTCTTTCAAATAGTTTCTCATCGGCTCTTGCGGTTTATCTAAGCCAAGATGAAACGATGGAAGATGCTATAAAGCATGCAAAGGAATACATCCGAACACTCGTTGCACGCAAGAGCGACCTAAGTGGGCGCAGTAGTCAGCTGTACAACGAGTTCTTAGAAGCAGTACAGAAGCACTATCGAACAAACCGTGATGTAGCCTTTTATGCAGACTGCCTGAACGTTTCGCCACGTTATCTCTCACAAGTGGCTCATCGCATATCAGGCAAGTCGCCGAAGAGTATCATCGATCACACGCTGGCAGAGGCATTGTCCTGTCAGTTGCGTACAACGCAATCAACTATCCAAGAAATAGCCTATGACTTTGGCTTTAGTTCGCAAGCTCAGTTCTCAAAGTTCTTTAAGAAGCAGATGGGACAGGCTCCGACGGAATGGAGAAAACATTAATATCAAATCAATATGACTAATAGACAAGAATTAAATCGTAATCTCGCTCAGATGTTAAAGGGCGGTGTTATCATGGATGTAACTACACCTGAACAGGCGCGAATAGCCGAAGCTGCGGGTGCTTGTGCAGTAATGGCTTTAGAGCGAATACCCGCTGACATTCGTGCAGCAGGTGGTGTTTCACGTATGAGTGACCCTAAGATGATCAAGGGTATTCAGCAAGCAGTTACTATCCCTGTGATGGCTAAGTGCCGCATTGGACACATTGCTGAAGCTCAGATCCTGCAAGCAATTGAGATTGATTATATCGATGAGAGTGAGGTGTTGTCACCTGCTGATAACATCTATCATATCGATAAGAACCAGTTTGATGTACCGTTTGTCTGCGGTGCTCGTAACTTAGGAGAAGCATTGCGCCGAATCGCTGAAGGCGCTACAATGATTCGAACGAAAGGGGAGCCTGGAACGGGTGATGTAGTGCAAGCTGTAAGTCACATGAGACTGATGCAGAGCCAGATTCGTGAACTGGTAAGCAAGCGTGAGGATGAGTTATATGAGGCTGCTAAGCAGTTGCAGGTGCCTTATGACTTGGTGAAATACGTGCATGAGCATGGCAAACTACCAGTGGTTAACTTCGCAGCTGGTGGTGTGGCAACACCTGCCGATGCCGCTTTGATGATGCAACTGGGTGCTGAAGGTGTATTCGTAGGGTCGGGTATCTTTAAGAGTGGAGACCCTGCTAAGCGTGCCGCAGCCATAGTGAAAGCCGTTACAAACTATAATGACCCGAAGGCTTTGGCAGCGTTATCTGAAGACTTAGGTGAGGCTATGGTGGGTATCAACGAGCATGAGATAGAGGTGCTCATGGCTGAACGTGGACAATGAGAATAGCTGTTCTTGCTTTGCAAGGGGCATTCCTTGAACATGAGATGATACTCTGCAAGTTAGGAGTAGACTGCTTTGAAGTGCGTCAAAAGCAGGATTGGTTACAGGAGAAAGATGCTTTGATTATCCCAGGAGGCGAGAGTACGACGCAAGGAAAGCTCTTGGATGAATTAGGTTTATTGTTGCCTATTCGTGAAGAAATAGAGAATGGCTTACCAGTCTTTGGCACTTGTGCGGGCTTGATACTCCTTTCTCGTGACGTGGAGGGCAATAGTGAAACTGCTCCTGCACCTCCTCGATTGGGTACAATGCAAATAACTACAGCACGCAATGCCTATGGAAGGCAGCTAGGTAGCTTTAGAGTGGAGTCTACATTTGTGGGGATTGAAGGTAAGATACCGATGACCTTTATTCGAGCTCCTTATATAAAAGAAGCTACAGAGGCTGTGGAAGTATTGGCAAAGGTGGATGATAGGATTGTAGCTGCACGACAAGGTAACCAGCTGGTGACAGCTTTTCACCCTGAGTTAGATGCAGATACACACGTGCATGAATACTTCTTGAACATGATTCGTAATAGATAACTAGCGTTTCTTAAGACGATTAATAATGATGCTTCGAACCCACATATAAAGTGGGATTCGAAGCATTTTTGTTTTGTATAAGCTGTTGTTTCTGATTCATATATTATTGGTCTATTGATAAAGAGAGGCTTTCTTTCATAAGAAGAGAGCCTCTTCTCACGTCAAGAAAATGCTCTTTTTGAATGGAGAAGGGCGTTCCCTCTAATTTAAAAAGTAATAATATCTGTCTTAGATACTCGTTTGTATGATTGAGATATGCTTCTTGCAAGACAGGATAAAGACTCAATCAGTATGGGTAAAAGTCTTTGTTTATGTGCCGCAACACTCCTAATTATAAGCGTATTAGTCTCTATTTCTTGGCTAGATGAGACTTAAGGACATAAAAAAAGGACTACCGCTGTAGTCCAACCTTTGTTAACCTTAAATCTAATACTATGAAAAACACGATGCAAAGATAGGTAGTATTCTTTATACATGCAAGTTTTTTATTGTCTTTTTTACGTCTTGTTTGATTTATTGATATATATCAAGTGAAATTTATTATATATCTTCAAATTGTAATAAAGACTCCTCTTTTATACCTACAAATGTGTTAGATTAATAGTAATCATTGGTTAGCAGCAATATAGAGATGTGTTTTTAAAAGTATTTTTAACCTCTAAAACTTTGCTATCTCATATTTAAGAGCTATCTTTGCAGCAGAATATAAAGATTAAGACATTTGAGGATATGGGATTCCGACATTGGTAAGTTATGTTGGAATTCTATGTTTTTTATGTCTATTGAAAAACGTATTAATTATTTAAAAAGAGATATTATGGCTTATATGTCACAGGAAGGTTACGATAAACTCGTAGCCGATTTGCAGTATTTAGAGTCTGTTGAACGCCCTAAGGCATCGGCTGCTATTGCTGAAGCTGCTGATAAGGGTGACTTGAGTGAGAACTCTGAATACGATGCAGCAAAGGAGGCTCAGCGCCACTTAGAGGCTCGTATTGCAGAGATGAAGATGACAGTTGCGCAGGCAAAGATCGTCGATGTGTCACGTTTAAGCACTGAGGCTGTACAGATTATGTCCACAGTTGAGATGACAAACGTTAAGACTAAGGCTAAGATGAAGTACACTATCGTAAGTGAAACGGAGGCTAATTTAAAGCAAAACAAGATATCAATAAAGACACCTATTGCGCAGGGCTTGTTGAATAAGAAGGTAGGGGATGAGGTTGAGATAACAATCCCTCGAGGAACAATCAAGTTGCGTATAGATAAGATTTCAATTGATGTTTAGTAGGTAAGGAGGCTTTTTATGACAATATTTAGTAAAATAGCAGCAGGTGAGATTCCTAGTTACAAATGTGCAGAGAATGATCAGTTCTATGCTTTCTTGGATATTGATCCTGTAACGAAGGGACACACTTTGGTGGTTCCTCGTAAGGAGATTGATTATATCTTCGATATGAGTGATGAGGATTTGGCAGCCTTTGAAGTCTTTGCAAAAAAGGTTGCCCGTGCTATAAAGGAGGTCTTTCCTTGTAAGAAGGTGGCACAAGTAGTGTTGGGGTTAGAAGTTAATCACGCTCATATCCACCTATTGCCAATGAATAGTGAGGCTGATGTTGATTTCAAACATCATGTAAAAGTTGAGGCTGAAGAGCAACAGGAAATAGCTGCAAAGATATTTAAAGCGTTCCAGGAGTTAGACAAATAGAGTCTTGTTTGTTAGTAGATAACAAAAACGAGGACATATATAATAAGGTATATGTCCTCGTTCTTGTTTTATAATTGGTGTTACGTATTGTCAGACGGAATATGAGATGGATAGGAGAGAGAGGTTAGATAAATTTGTCTCCTTTAATCATCTGTACTTCATTGACATATTTCCTCACAAGTGCAGAGGAGTCTTCTTTCTTACAGATAAATAATACGTTGTCCTTTTCTGCTACTATATAACCATCGAGCCCATTGATGACAGCTAATTTGTCTTTCGGTAATTTGATAACGTTATTGGCTGAGTTTTCTAAGATGACATCGGAGTCTATAATGACGTTATCGCCTTCCTTCTTGCTCATTGTCTCATAGATTCCGTGCCACGTACCTATATCAGCCCATCCGAAATGACACTTCTTTACATAGGTGTTATTTGATTTCTCAAGTAGACCATAGTCTAGTGATATATTCGGATAAAGCGAGAAATTCTCTTGCATAAAGGCATCTTCTTCCTCAATACTCATTATCTCTCTTGTTTGTTCCTCACTGCGTATGACGGATGGAAGAAAGTTCGTAAAGCATTGCCAAAGATAGTGTATGTTAGCAAGAAATAAGCCTGTATTCCAATACCACTCCTTAGTTGTCATGAACATTTTAGCAAACTCTCTGTCAGGTTTCTCAGTAAAGGCTTGTACCTTATAGATATCGTTCTGACCAGTATAAACGCCTTTCTGAATATATCCATAACCTGGTTCTGGGCGCGTTGGACTTACTCCCATCGTGAGTAAGGCATCGTTCTTTTCTATGAATAATAAGCCCTCAGTGATATCACGAAGGAATGCTTCTTCATTGATGATACTCTGATCGGAAGGAGATACGATGAGGTTTGCACGTGGATCAAACATTGATATGCGGTGTACTGCCCATGCTACACTTGGTGCCGTATTACGGTGTATAGGTTCTGCCATGATGTGGTCAAGGGATACTTCAGGGAGTTGTTCACGTACGATGTCAAGGTAATCTCGGCTAGTATTGATGTATATATTCTCTTTTGGAAGAATCTGAGAGAAGCGATCGAAGGTCTGTTGAAGCTGTGTGCGACCCACACCGAAGAAATCAATAAACTGTTTTGGATAATTGTTCCGACTGCTTGGCCATAGGCGACGACCCCTCCCTCCAGCTAGTATTACACAATAGTTGTTCTGTGTCGTAGTCATAATTTGTTTAAGCTAACCTGTTTATGTCTTTTCTCCAAAGTTACCTTTTATATCTTATTCTACCAAATCTTTCAGTGTTAAATACCCTAAACTCTAATTAATCATGCCCCTGTCTTGAAATAATCACTCAAAAATTTGTCACATTCAGAAAATCTATCTACCTTTGCACTCGTTGTTCTTAAACAGCAAGCCAAGCCCAGATGGCGGAATAGGTAGACGCGCTGGTCTCAAACACCAGTGGGGCAACCCATCCCGGTTCGAGCCCGGGTCTGGGTACTACAAATCCCTTGTAAATCGCTGATTTACAAGGGATTTTTCTTTTTCAACATGTACTAAAAGTGTACTTTGTAGCAGAAGTATAAGAAACGTGTACTAAGACTGTATTCTACATAGTTTATTTAGATTTAATTAACGATAATCATTTCCTTTTATTCTATTTCCTTCCAATTATTGCTATTATCTGCTGGTGATGTGTTACCTTTGCAAATGTACTTACCTTATATTAAAAAATTATATGGAAGATAATAGACTTGAAATACAACTAACCAAGATACAAAGTTTCGTGGACCACTGCGTTATGCAAACTTTCAATATTCTCATTGGAAATGTCATGAGAAAAAAAGAATGTATAAGCTTAATACTTCTTAAAGAAATGTTGCAGAATGAGTTTTTGCAAATTACTGATAATCTATCCTCTATATACATGAAGTACCCAGCCCTTTCGTGTGTAGAAGAATCTTATAAAGAAAATAATTTCTTATGGGATAGCACTTTCTATGATTCATTGAATAAAGAGCAAAAGGGAAAGTATTATAGCTTTGATTTGACTACGTTTGATTATAGTAAGTATATTGAGAATCACACTTTGTACGATGAAGAACTTCCGATGTTTTCATCGCTCATTGATGCAATTCTTTATGAACGTTATGCAAATTATCTAAAATATGAGATTGAAAAGATAGAAATAAGCGAAATCAAGAATTCTTTTCAACGCCATTCTACAATTGTCTATGATGACATCGATCCAAGCCAGCCAAAAGAAAAACCTGTGATTGTTGGTAATGAAATTAATCCTTTCAAATCTGATTTTTCGGAAGAACAGATTGAAATACTAACTGATTGCATCAATGATGTTAAACTTTTTACGACCAGTGTTTCACCAAAGATTACTAAAAATTTATTTGATTGTAATCTGAAAGGAGTACTAAAATCAAACAATAACCGACTACTTGCGTATCTCATGCAAAGTCTTAATCTTCGGGGATACGTTACTAATGAATGGCAGTCTACCATTGCACGCAGTAAACTCATATTGGGAAAAACCAAAGATACACCATTAACACGAACAGACCTTTCCACTGCAACAGATCAAATCAACATGAAGCAGCCGAAAGGATGGGAAATCATAGATAAATACATCAAACAACTGAAAAAAGAGTGAGCATAGGTTGATACGTCAAACATTGCTCAATGCCAGTTCTTTTTATCGTTTTTAATTTTGCCCTCGTTAACAGCAACGAGGGTGCGCACCCTCTATCGTTTTACCAAACAAATAAAAAATATGGAAAAGACCATAGAGGAACGAGTTTACGAACTCGAACAACTTCTCTTTACAAACAAAAATGTGCTTAGCTTTGATGAAGCAAGCAAGTTTCTTAACCTCTCAAAGAGTTATCTCTACAAGCTCACATCGAGCAATCTGATTCCTCATTATAAGCCACAAGGTAAGATGCTTTATTTTGAGAAAGCAGAACTCGAAGCATGGCTGCGTCAGAATCCTATCAAGACTTCTGCGCAAATAGCCCAAGAAGCACAGAGATATATTATGGGTAGCAAACCTTTAATGTAGAAGTAAGGCTATGGAAAACGAGAATTTCATTCGTGTTGGCACAACCTTGTATAAGATTGTGAACCAACCTCGCATTAATGGTGGTTTTTTCAAGAAGCGTATCGTGTGGAACAACGAAACGCTACGGCAGGACTATGGCAAGGACTTTATTGCCACTGTCCCAAAGTACGATGGATTCTGCACAGTCCCTAACCATGTGGATTATCAGCCTGTGGTTGATAAATTCCTGAATCTCTACGAGCCAATAGGACACCAACCAAAAGAAGGAGAGTTTCAGCACGTTAAATCCCTGATAAGACACATCTTCGGGGAACAATACGAGCTGGGCATGGATTACTTGCAATTGCTTTATCTCCAACCCGTGCAGAAACTCCCCATTCTCTTGATGGTATCAGAAGAACGCAATACAGGTAAGAGTACGTTCCTTAACTTTCTCAAAGCTGTTTTCCAAAACAATGTAACGTTCAATACCAACGAGGATTTTCGCAGTCAGTTTAACGCAGACTGGGCAGGTAAACTACTTATTGTGGTGGATGAGGTATTGCTCAACCGCAGGGAGGATAGTGAACGATTGAAAAATCTTAGTACAACACTTTCCTATAAAGTGGAAGCAAAGGGTAAAGATCGAGATGAAATCTCCTTCTTTGCCAAGTTTGTGCTGTGTTCCAATAACGAGTTACTCCCTATCATTATAGATATGGGAGAAACCCGATATTGGGTTAGGAAGATAAATCGTTTGGAAAGTGACGATACTGACTTCCTTCAGAAGTTGAAAGTTGAGATACCTGCCTTTCTTTATTTTCTCCAGCATCGCACGTTGTCTACCCAAAAGGAAAGCCGTATGTGGTTTGCACCCAAGCTGACTTTTACACCAGCCTTGCAACGCATTATCCGTAATAACAGAAACAAGCTGGAACTAGAAATGTCAGAGTTGTGTCTTGACATCATGGAAACAAACAATGTCGAGGAAGTCTCTTTCTGTATCAATGATATGATGCCTCTTTTAAGTAACACACAATGTAGGTATGACAAGGGGCAGATAAGGAGAGTTGTACAGGATATCTGGAAGCTCACACCTGTGTCCAATACGCTGACCTACACTACGTATCAACTTAGTTACAACACCCTGCAATATTACTCTCCTATTCGAAGGACAGGAAGGTTTTATACAATCACCAAGGAGCAACTCAAGAGTTTATAAAAACATTATACCCATTATTTTGATGAAATGATGAATAGATTATATAAAGCTTTCAGTACAAGTCGTTTACGTTCTCATCTTTTATTCATCGTGGATATTCTGCTGATGAAAAAAGAAAAGGATGATATTCTTCTTTTCGTCAGCAATTCTATTTTGAAGAATAGTATGATGAGGGCATGATGAGTTCTCAACTATCTGATAACCATATAGATAAAATTAAATTCATCAAATCATCAAATTTTTCATCACTTTAACTTCCATATAATTATGAATATTGACCAAATAAAAAAGATAAAGTTGCAGGACTTTCTTGCAACAATAGACTGCAAACCCGTAAAACAGTGTGGTGTGAACCTCATGTACTTATCACCACTTAGAACGGAGAAACACGCATCGTTTAAGGTAAACACCGAACTTAATCTATGGTACGATTTCGGTATTGGCAGAGGTGGTAACATCATTGACCTTGCAGAATTGCTCTACAACTCTTCAGATGTGTCGTATCTCATTCATCAGATAGAGCGTAATGCACCAAGCTGTATATCGGTAAGTCTGCCTATAGCCAAGCCGAACACACCGCAGAACTCCTTTGAAAATCTTCAGGTACTTTCCATAGCCCATCCTGCACTTATCAAATATCTTGGGGAAAGATGTATAGACATTGAAATAGCAAGAACTGTATGTAAGGAACTGCACTTTGATACAAGGGGCAAACATTACTTTGGTATTGGCTTTCCAAATATTGCAGGTGGCTACGAAATACGTAACCCGTTTTTCAAAGGAGGTATCACGCCAAAAGACATCAGTCTATTTCATAATGAGGAATCAAAGCAATCGTGTTTTGTCTTTGAGGGGTTCATAGACTTCCTTTCATTTATGATGCTCCGAAGAAAAGAGAATGACGGACTAAAACGACAAGATTATCTGGTACTCAACTCTGTGTCAAATGTCCACAAGGCATTAGAATCATTATCACACTATAAGAATGTTCAATGCTTTTTGGATAATGACGAAGCAGGAAGAAATGCTTATAAACAATTATCGGAAGAATTGGGTAGTTCAGTCTTAGAATCATCTTCTTTGTATAGTGATTTCAAGGATCTAAACGATTATTTATGTGCTGAATTCAAGCATTCAGAGAAAGCAGAAAATAAGAAAATCAAAGGGATTAAGCTATGATTACAGGAATAGTTTTGCATCATCTATTTTTTCGGGGGAGCAAGTTTATGTTTTGGGCATACCAAAACCACTTGCTCCACCTCCTGACAGTCGTTGCAGAGGATTATCCCGCTGGTCTCCATCAAATCAAATAAAAAAGTATGATAAAAACAGAATATAAAAAAGGAGGTCGTCCAAACAAGGGCGTAGCCGAAAAGAAGAAATACCGTATCACGGTGAAACTGAATACACAGGATTACTATACGCTCAAAGGCAAAGCCAAGAGTGCAGGAGTAACCATAAGTGAGTTTGTAAGAAAAGTTCTTGATAAAGGAAATGTCATTGAACGACTGACCATAGAGCAAGCAGACTTCATCCGTAAGCTGTGCGGCATGGCAAATAATCTCAATCAGTTGGCACATCGTGCCAATGCAGAAGGATTTCATACCATTGCTCCTTTCCATAAAATCATCATTAGCAAGATAGATGAAATATTAAATCTGATACGAAGATGATAGCCAAAATTATGAAAGGTTCGGGCTTCAAGGGTGTTATTAATTACATCCTTGACCCGAAGAAAGGAACAGAACTCATTGATAGTTCTGGAGTGAGGACAGATAGTATCAACCATATTGTTCAGAGCTTTATTGACCAAACGGAACTGAATCCAAGAGTGAGAAAAGTTGTCGGACATATCTCTCTGAGTTTCTCTGTGCAGGATTCTTCCAGATTAAGCAACGAGTTCATGGTACAAATGGCTCGTGAGTATATGGAGAAGATGGGGATAAAAGATACACAGTACATTATCGGTCGCCACTTCGACAAGGAACATCCGCACATTCATATCGCTTTCAACCGAATAGATAACAACGGCAAGACTATCTCTGACCGTAACGATAGATTCAGAAGTGAGAAGATCTGCAAGGAACTGACCGCCAAATATGGTTTGTACTTCGCTGGTAGCAAGGAGAACGTCAAGGAATACCGTCTGAAAGAACCCGACAAGACCAAGTATGAAATCTATCAGGCGTTGAAAGCAGAAATAGCTCGGTGCAGGGATTGGACAACTCTCCTTAGTCGTTTGGAAAAGCAGGATATTGGTGTCCGTTTTAAGTATAAAGGCAACTCACAGGAGGTGCAGGGAATTATCTTTGAAAAGAACAGTTATCATTTCAATGGCTCAAAAGTGGATAGGGGGTTCAGTTATTCCAAGATAGACTTTGCTCTGCAACAGAATAACAGGGAACACGAACAGCAAACACAGGGAATGATAAACCTCATATCCAATGTTGCTAGTGTTACGAGCGAAATTACCAACAACCTCATAGAAGGAGGATTGGATTTGTTTCAAACTCATGGTACTGTCCCTGCGGAGGTTTACAACACACTCGATAAAAAGAAGAAAAAGAAAAAACGTAAAATACATTTATAACTATGGCTGATAATAATACATTTGTCCTCTTTGAGGAAATCAAAAACAAACTGGAGATAATTTACAGGGAGCTAAAGGAGTTGAAAGAAAAGGAGAATGGTTCTGTTTCCCTCCCTATTCAATCTACACCAGCACAAAGTGATGAGCAGAAAGAACAAGAATTGCTCAAACAGTATGAGCAGCGAACAAAAGATGTGCTCAACGAGTACATTGGTGTGCAAGTGTGCATCAAAGACGAGGAAGCTAAGTCCATTGACAAATTGGTGGCAAACGTCCTAACCATGTTGCACGAGTGGCAGGAACAGAAAGAACAGCCAAAGCAACAAGAGCACATCCATAGACACTGTTTTGACATCAAGTCATCGAAAGTCTTTACTACCGTGGTGGCAGTGTCTGTCCTCTGTTTTGTTTCTTTGGTCGGTAATTTTTTCTTATGGCAAAGCAAACAGCAATACAAGGATGATGCCTTGAAATTTCGTATCATTAGAGTATGGCGAGGTTGCAGTCCTAAGGAAATCCTATGGCTTAACGATGTATTTGACATTCATCGCAATGAAAAGAT
>NZ_JAPWAR010000039.1:0-12567 GCF_041433025.1 Prevotella sp. 20925_1_30
AAGATTATCAAACTAATCAAGGAGAAAGCCGATGGTTACGATATGGATTTGAAGCAAAAGGCAGATAGCTTGATGCAAAAGAAATAGAAAAATCCTATATGAAGCAAGCCCAACCTAAGTTCTCGTTTGGTTGGGCTTGTGCGCTGCATATTAGTCTATGATTTCCCAAAAGCCGCCTTTATTGGGACCGACACGGCGAAGGTATTTATCACGCATAGCTTCTATGTTACGAGATATAGAATTTTCACTGATTCCCACATGTTTGGAAAGTTCCGATTTAGAAATATATGGGTTCTCTATTATTAGCTTGATGATAGAAATACGATTTTCTGTTAATTTTTCATTGAGAGCCACCGCTTTTTCTATCACCTTCTCTATCACCTCTTGATGAGTTTTTATCACCTTTTCTGTCACGTTGACATCCTTTTCTATCACCCTTTCTGTCACCTTCGGCACTGTAATCTTCAGAATAAAATCATCAAGATGGAAAGATAGATGTGGTGTACCATTAGCTTCCAACTCCCTGCATACACGATCCACACCCTCTCCAAACTCTTTTACATAGTCGTATGCTTTTAAGAATTGAGCAATTTTCGGATTGCGTGAGAAGTGTGTATGTCGAATGTTAGAGGGCTTAACCGTTCCTGGCAATCTGCCCGGTGATTCAAATACCAAGCGATTATCAAACATCTTAATTTGGATTTCCGTACCCTTTATATTATAGGCACGGTGGCAACAAGCATTAACTACCATTTCTTGTATCACAAACTTTGGGTAATCTCTATGGGTTACGAATTGTCCATGTTCCCCAAGGAACGTATGCTCCTCTACTTGGGTTTCAAGATAAGCTATCGTTGCTTTCACTTGATCAAGTATAGTTCCTTCAAAGGTTACGTCCTTAATCACGTTCATTTCTGTGCCCACTCTCTCTTCTGTACCTTTATAACGGATAAAGCGAGTGCGCCCACGAGGAAAGAACTTTTGAGGATATTTACCAAACAACAGAATACAAGCCACACTAACTTGCTCCTCTCCCTTTGCATTGGTTGTTATGAAGCTATTATTCTCATGTAGATATTGCTTGGCCGACTTGGTATAACCAATCAATTCTGTATATCTTTCGACAGCAGCCATATCAATGTCATTAATCGTAGCGTCATACACTGCCGTATCTTCGTAATAGCGCTCTCCCTTATCGTACATCAACTGTATGCGCTCTTCAAAAGACAGTTTTCTGCTTTTATCTCCAACACGCATAAAAGCTTCATCTGCCTGATTAGCATGTAACTCAGAACTTGCAGGGATATACATTAACAATATATGATTGTCATTTCCATCCTTATCAGTACAAGGGACCAAATCGGTGGTAATGGGCACAGAAGGATTACAGAAATCTAAAGGTACACGAAGTAACTCATTCAGCTTTTCCGTATGCTGGTCAACTCCTTCTATCTTCCGAGTCTTATCAGATACACCAATGGCGATAATACCACCATCTGCATTGGCAAATGCTACAATGGGTACAGCCAAAGCTTTCGGATCAATTTGAATGCTTTTGCAATCAAAAGTCTGGTCTTCCTTGCGAGTTGTTATTTCTTGTATGGTCATATTATTCGATTGTTAGATGCTTTAAGAAATAATTTTAGTAGATTATACTAAACGAGAAATGAAATTTTGATAAAGATCTATTATATATCATTATATTATGGTACTTTTACAGATTCTCTACAGTTCTAAGTTATTTAATTTCATATATTTAAATTTTTGTACTTCCGTCTTATCCTGCATTATATTTAACAAAATTTTATCTCTATTTATCTTTGTTTCTCCACACATATCTTTCCTTGCCAATAACATAACATCCAAGAAACTATCAACTTGTTTATAGATATTCTCTTCAGTAAGAGAACTTAAATAACTATTTAATGCAAAAACAACCTCGTCTGTCCCATGCATAATCAACTCCTTTTTTGCTTCAAGAAGTCTATTACGCATTTCTCTATTATTAACAGTCTTGTTATCCTTCGCATTTTTAAACATATCATAAAAGAAATCATAAAGTTTCTCATAAGCAGAGTATCTTTTTTCAGATAATTGCCCCTCCATGATTTTTATTCTTTCTGTTTTACGATGAAGTAAAGCACCTAAGTAGGCACACAGCAAAGTAACTACTATACTTATAAAACCTAATATAACATTCACGTCCATTCCGATAGTTTTATATTACTCTAATTGTTTTCTATACACAGAATCTAAAGTGTTTCCATCTTTATCTTTCCAAACAAGCCAACCATTATTACTACTCCCTATACAGAAATCAGCAGCAGTACTCGGGCTATTAAAAGTTGTATCTGAACTCAATTCTAATTTCCCTTTAGAAGAGTGCGTATATTCGCTCAACATCTTTTCACGTTTATTTTTCCATTTAAAGGAAGGAGAAGAAGAACTCACTATCGTGCTTCCTTTCAGCACAGTAAAGCCTTTACTATGATAAAAACCTTTTGCATCACAACCACGTCCCTTTGTAAAGAAAAGATGTTCTTCTTTTGGTTTGGCAATATCAAATATACCACAACCAATGAAAGATGTGAGAAATTTTACATCCTCGAAAAATTCGTCCATATCATCCTTACGATATTCCGGAAGATTAGGTGCTTTAGGCGTTTGCTTATTTTCATTTAATACGAAAGAATTTGAAACTTTCGCTTCCGCTATCGCTTTATGCTCTAAGTATTGCACATCGGCTTTAGTCATTGCTGCATCTTTAGAAATAAAAAGCAAGGCTTTTTGCCAAAAAGCTTTTTTGCTCTCATGGTCTCTCACTCGTTCACGAAAGTTTTCAGTCTCTCCAATATATGCTTTCGGTTTCGTCTCTTCGTCTTCACCCAATAGAATGTAAAAAGCTGGTGTCTGTAACTCGTATCGCTCATTCAAGATTGAAAGATGTGAGCGAGGAATTACATACATTTGACAAATCTTATTACTGATAAAAACATACTGTGTTCCTTTCGGATCAGCATCTAATAAATATGTTGTTACAGTTTTTCCCATAGAAATAATTAAAAAAATAATTTGTTAAGCAAAAATATTACTTTCTAATTCCGAATATATTTTAGTATCCTGTGTTATCAGAGGGGACATTGTAAATTTTAGAAAAGAAGCAGTGTCATTTCCACATTGAGTAAGTGATAATATACGCTTAAGATCCGTATATATTTGTCCACTTGCTGATTTTATATCATCTTTGGGGTTTCCACGGCTAATACTTCGATCAATCTCTGTCTTTTTAGCAGTTAAACATTCTTCTATTTTATCTCTTTTTCCCTGCACTATACATAATTTAGTTATTATTTCATCATCAAGAAGATAACATTCAATATGGCGCTTGGCTAATACCTTAATACCTCTATCGTGAAGGCTGCTTACTTCTTCTTCACTCTTGTCATCGCGGTCTACTAACTTTATTATATTTGAATGTTCTAGAACACGAGAAATAATCTGCATGCTAATATTGCTTTCATCTTCAATCTCAGAACACGAACCAATAGAAACAAAAGACGTCCCAGGATATTTTGCAGAAAAGATTTTAGTATAGATATCGGCATCAAAATTTTTGCGAGAAGCTCCATTTACAGAACCTTCACAAAACACAACTCTTTCTGGAGCAATTAACTTTGAAAAATCTCCAAATGCTAGTTCTAAAAACTTATTCCAAATAGTAGAGTCTATAGTTGAAGGTTTTATTATCACTGGTACATCAAAATCTATATCCGTGAAATTAAGGAAACATACAGTGTTAGGGTGTTGCTCTTCAATCTTCTTTGCTTCCTTCAGCATACCGATAGAGTGAGTTGTAAGCCAAAGTTGCCCGTTATCAGGAACCAAATTATACATTTCAGCTATTAGCTTGGATTGCAAAGCTGTATGCATATGAGTTTCAGGTTCATCTATGCAATAAATTGTATTATTTAAATAAACAGACTTGATAATCATATCCAAAAGTAAATCAAAGGCTGATTTTTCTCCTGCCGATAGATTTCTATAATGGAAGTTTTCTGACTCCCCCTTTGTGAAATAAAAGCAACCATTTACTAATGGGTCACCTATGCTGGATAGTCTTAAATCATCAAAAACGTGACTTAAAGAAGTCTGTATTTTACCAATTAGCTCTTCCCTTAAATCTTTGACAGATTTATCATTATTTTGATTGTCAAAAAGACTTGATAAAGTACTAGAAATTAATCTTTGATAATTTTCAGATACGACTGTATCCGTTTGCATTAAAGAATTATATTTAGTAACTTCTTTAGGGTCATTTTGCCTTGAAAGACTAGATGTTGTAAAATCTGGTTCATTTCTATGTGCAGTTCTAAAATAAAAACGACCATGGATTTCATTACTACTATTAAGATTTGTGTCATAGGTAGAAAGAGTAACTAAATCTCGAAACCAGCTACTGCCTGCTTCGTTTTTATTTGCGACTTTTATATAATAGTCTTTTTCCCAATGAGTATTGAACCCATAATATCTATACCAATAGTAAAGACCTTCAAAAACGGAAGTCTTCCCACAGCCGTTAGGACCTACAAGTATAACAAGTTTTGCAGTTTCAGGTAGTTCCGTAATTGTTAAATCTGTAAAACGCTTAAATTTATTTAGTTTTATTTCCTTAATCTTCATATATTCCTAAAAAAATAAAATTTTATAATAAAATGACAACTAACATATAGAGTTAACGTGGATATCCATAGATGTAATAATATTTGGCAGTTCTATTTTATCCACAACAAATCATCAACTCTCACTCCCAATATCTTTGCCAACTGGATGAACATTTCAACATTGGGCTGAGCAACATTTGTAACCCACTTTGATATAACGGCAGGGTCTTTGTCAAGGATTTCTGCCAGTTGTTTATTTGTCATACCTTTTTCGGCAAGTACCACCTTTAGGCGATTGATTTTCTTCCGTTCCATGCTTATGTAACTTGATTACGCTATAAAGTTATTCATTATTTCTTAAAGCACATGCTTTTTCAAGCAAAAAACTGTCTTATTCAATCAAAAAAATGTTTTTCAATTCATTTTTCATCTTAAATGTTCAATTCTGGCAAACTATTGATTGCCTCCGACTTCAACTTATCCACCGCCCGAGTGTATTTCTCGGTATGTTTCAATCCGCTATGCCCCAATAGGCTGGCAACGGTCTTGATGTTGGCACCATTATTCAGAATATTCACAGCAAAACTGTGGCGAGCACAATGCCAACTAATGTGTTTATTGATACCTGCACGCTTTATCCATCGTTTCACAGATTTGCTGCAACTCTCATACGAGGGGAGGTTGAAGATAGAAGAATTTAAATCTTCAGGAGCTTCGCCAATTAAAGAGAGTAAGCCGTCATTGAGAGGAATAATAACACCACTATGTGCAGAATGTCCTTTGGTCTTATTCTGTTCAAACTTCAGTAGGCGATTGGTATAATCTACATTCTTATAGGTAAGGTCTTTTACATCACAGAAGCGCAGACCACAATACAGACAAAGGATAAAGGCTCGCCTGACATTGGGATTTTCATTATCATAATGGCATTGAATCAGTGATTGAATCTCATCCATTGACAACACATCTTTGCGTAAAATCTGCTCATCCACCTTGCACACTACTCCCTTGCAGGGATCTTTCTGCATCACTTCATGGTCTATGGCATAGCGCACAACCTTCTTGAAACGTTGGTAGATACTCTTTGCCCCTTCACCCACACTTCTTGATTGTAGGTATTCAACAAAGTGTTCCATCATATCTTTGGTTATCAAGTCGGGCTTGATACTGAACTCATAAACAGGGTATTGCTCTTTCAGAAAATCCTTAAAACGATTCAAGGCTATCTTTATCATTCGCTGGTCTTTCTTCGTATAACTGTCTATGTACGCCTGATAATAGTCTAAGAAGTTGACATTTCTGTCTTTCTTCAGGCGATAACCAAGCATACTCTCTTTAAACTGTTGTTCCCGCTCTGCACGAATTTTGGTAGCCAGTTCAAGCGTTTCCTTGTTTTGTTGTCGCTCCACAGGAGTACGGGGCTTGGCTATCAAATACAACTGCAAATTCTCTTTTCGCCTATTATGCTTGATGTGCACTTTGGGTTTGCCTGCCATCTTTCCTGTTTCATACAAAACAGAATCACCATTTTTATCCAACACAGGCGTTTCTTCTCTACCAAGATAATACTCAAGATAAAGACTTATCCGACCATCAGATAGCACATTTTGCTCCAATTTCGGGTTTTCTTTTGCTTTATTTTCTAATTTTGCCATAATTGATAGTTATGTACCTGAATGAGTATCAAACCGAGTAAAATTATTAACTCGTTTATTTTCAGATGTTTTCTTATTTTGCAAAGATACTAAAAAGTTCCAAATATCAAAGTGTACTAAAAGTGTACTATCTAACGAAAAATAGGCAAAGATGGGCAAAATTTCCAAATATAAGAAAATTGCAAATAACTGATTATCAATATAATATATTCTTTTGATTTCTCTTATTTTCACGGCATTGTACCGGGTCTGGGTACAAAAGATAGCTTGATAGTCTCTTGATTATCAAGCTTTTTTTATATACCTTTGTGTCCATTAGGTGTGTGTTAACCATGGTTTCCTTCAGTTCAAAGGGTTAAGAGATGGTGAAAGAGATATTTTTAAGAGTGGTTAAGTTGGTAGGAATGCTTATTATAATGGTGTTCTTGCTGTGGAAAGTGATGGTATGGCTGGGTGTAGAAGACTGGGGAGAATTGATACAGATGGTGTTGATAGCTCTTATTATATTGTTCTCGTCGTTGACAAATGCCGAGCGGGAGTTTACAAAGATTGTGCGATCATTGGATAAGGAGGTGACAGATAAGAAGCTAGTCTACCATAGTTTCTTGCGGAATCGGGTACATTATGTTTGCTCATTAGTTGATTTTATGAATACTTGGCAATTTAGTCCAGTGATGGTTTGGAGTGTTTGTTTGTCATTACCTGAAGCCACGGCAAGGGATTTGTGTGCGACTATCATTGAGCGATTAGAGGATTATCTTCACCATGAGTTGGGGTCTAGAGACTCTAAGCTGACTTTCAATCCACATGCAAAGTATTTTTATTTACACATTAGTTTGATAATGTCCACTGGTAATGCAAGGTCTTATCTTCCTAAGGTGCAGGCTTTCATGGAACACATGGTAGATGAATATGAACTATCGAAAGTCCGGCAATTTATCCATGGAGAGAGTAATGGTGTAAACTATTACTTGCGTTATGAGGCGGGGAATGTCACAGATTCGTTCTGTATAGATAAGGGTGTCGTTTGTGATTTGGAAGACTATGATTTCCTCTTATTGTACTCTGATAATGAAGAAGATAGCAAGCAACAAGAAGCAACAGAAGTACTGATTAGTGAGCAAGAATATGAAGAAAAGAAGCAAACTGGCATATAGTTTCTCGATACCTTTTGCTTATCTAATTAATAAGGTATGTGCATGTCTTCAGCAAGAGAGCCTTAGCACCAGTGGAGCGGAGGCTTAGCTCATAGGAAGGAAAGCCTTTCTTGAAGGTAAAGAGAGGCTTAGTTCTTATTCAATCGTTTTGAGGTTTGCAATCACACTATCATTTTCTTTGTCATTCTAAATGCTCTTCCCTCACAATATAGGCTATATTTTAAGATTGACAGCAACCTTTTCCCAACGTTTATAGTATAGATATACAGCAGAAAATAGTATCTTTGTCGCAGATAATTCATATCGTTTTATGGAAAAAAGTATCGTTGACAAAAACCTTCCTCTATGGCTAAGAGTCCTATCTTGGGCATTCCTTTTGCCCGTTCTGTTGGCTCCGTTAGTATTCTATGGGTCTATCTTCTTATTTGACAATCCGCCAAGTGAATTGGAGGCTCTCGGTATCTTCTTCCTCATTAATTCCTATTCTTTGTGGCTCATAGGCGTTGTTAAGTTGAGTGGTGCTCTGTATCGACGTTATCATAAAGCGTATATCTCGATTCTTCCTCACGTCCTTTTCACATTGATTATCAGCTTATTAATAACCTGGATAAGTCTTCGTCCTGTTGATCCTTCTACATTGGATGAGTATGATTATAGGATATTCCGCAATACACCTGTTGCCGAACTTGCCACTGCGGTGCAGGCTAATGATACGATGGAGATCAATCGTATCTTATCCACTCAACCAACACTTGTGAATTATCAGGACACTATCTATGGTCAAAGTCTGTTGATGTTTGCTTGCATGGATGGTCATTTAGCTACTGTAAGAACCTTATTGCGCCATGGTGCCAACCCTAACCTCTATGAATGGTTAGAAGGTAAAACGGCATTGATAAGCCTTTGCAATAAGGAGAATCCCACTGAAGAGCAACTCAAGATAGCAGAGGAATTACTGCGTCATGAGGCTATGGTGAAGCCAATGCGTGTTCAGTTGAAAGAGTATCAACGGATATTTTCTCCCGATGCAGGCGACACGACCTGCGTTGAACCATTGAGTACGGCTGCTTCATGGAGCACTATTCCTATGGTAAAGCTATTGTTGAATTATGGTGCAGATGTAAATTATCAAGGTCAATACACGATAGATGACGTTGCTTACAACAACCCTCCAGCTGTTGCTCTAGCGATGATAAGCGAGCATTATCCCATCGTTGTCTGTCTTTTGGAACATGGTGCTAACCCGCATTTAACGTTCTATCAAAATAAAGAAACACTGCTATCTCTGGTCGAGAAGAAGCTGAAAGAAGCCGATCTTCCCCCTTACGATAAAGCTCAGATAGAGCAGATTAAGCGCATGATTACGGCATACGACCGAGGACATAAACACCATTATTAATGTTATGTAACCACTTGATTTGTCTTATCTATATAGTACGAATGACGTTATTTATCTATAAACTCTTGGCAAATCGACCTTTTCTTTTTACCTTTACACCAAATTTGAACAACGAAGAATATGAGTTACAACTTATTAAAAGGTAAACGAGGTATTATTTTTGGAGCCCTCAATGACAAGTCAATTGCATGGAAAGTAGCTGAAAGAGCAGTAGAAGAAGGTGCAACAATTACCCTTTCTAACACTCCTGTCGCTGTGAGAATGGGTACGGTGAGCGCTCTTTCTGAGAAGTTAAATTGCGAGGTTATTCCTGCAGATGCTACTAATGTAGAAGACTTGGAGAACGTGTTTAAACGTTCAATGGAGATACTTGGCGGTAAGATTGACTTCGTACTCCATTCAATCGGTATGTCTCCTAACGTTCGTAAGCACCGCACTTATGATGATTTGGATTATAAGTTGCTTGATACAACACTTGACATTTCTGCTGTATCATTCCATAAGATGATTCAAAGTGCTAAGAAGCTTGATGCTATCAGTGAGTATGGTTCAATCGTTGCATTGAGTTATGTAGCTGCTCAGCGTACGTTCTATGGTTACAATGACATGGCTGATGCAAAGGCTTTACTTGAGAGTATAGCTCGTAGCTTCGGCTATATTTATGGTCGTGAGCACCATGTTCGTATCAATACCATATCGCAGTCACCAACCATGACAACCGCTGGTTCTGGTGTAAAGGGTATGGATAAACTCTTCGACTTTGCCGATCGCATGTCTCCATTGGGCAATGCTAGTGCGGATGAATGTGCCGACTATTGTATCGTAATGTTCTCTGATCTCACCCGTAAGGTTACGATGCAGAACCTCTATCACGATGGTGGCTTCTCTAATGTTGGTATGAGTCTTCGTGCCATGGCAACCTATGAGAAGGGTCTTGATGAGTACAAGGACGAGAACGGCAACATTATCTACGGATAAAAGCCTCCCCCAACCCCTCCGAAAGGAGGGGAGTGCCTAACGGAAGCTAGTTAGGAGTAAGTTGATGAAATTTGAGGATATTTGAAGTAAACCCATACAGAGAAGACCATTTCAATACTCATTTTCGAGTAAAGAAATGGTCTTCTCTTTGCTGCCTCCTCAAGCCCCTCTTAAGAGGGGATGTGCCTAACGGGATGCCATGTAAGGGAGAACAAGGCGGACAGACGAGGGCGTCTGTCCCTACTTTGTGGTATTTCACCTGCCTATCCTAACTAGCTTCCGTTAGGCACTCCTCCCCTTTCGGGAGAGTTGGAGGGGGCTTTATCCTGCCACTGGTCCACCCTCTTCTTTATTCTCTTTTTCTTTCGGCTCGGGAGCGGGGGTGAGGCTCTTTTTCTCCTCTTTCCACTCCTCCCAGTGAATAGAATCAGAAACCAACGAACGAGTGGCAACCTTATTGCTCTGTGTGCGCGAAGTCTCTGGGATGAAGCGGACACGGACATTCTTAATCTGCTTTGCCGTCACCTCTTCTGGCTTCGCGATGCCCTTATCAGCGTTGATGGTGTAGTAAAACGTGCCTACACCCTCCAACTTCACCGTGCGACCTTCAGCCATAAAGGATGCCATCACTTCGCCTAAATCTTTCAATACAGCATACGTGTCACCACGACTCACGGTCGAAATCAATGCCAAGCGGTCAGCCACTTGGTCGGTTGTTACGGGCTTCCCAACGGTAATCGCTTCTGGATACCAGAGCCCTGTTAGCTTCTTCTTTACTTTCTTAAAAAATGCCATAATCTCAATGTTTTAAAGTTAGTAAATATAATATGTAAATTATTTTCTTATTCGAGCCACCCTCGGTATGGGACTGAGGGTACCTAAGTATCATACTTAGGGTACCTGAGTATCATACTTAGACCCCCTAAGTATCATACTTTGGTACCCTATTTACAAAGCCTTGATTATCAGGTACTTACAAAGGACCTATTTTTACCCCTTTTTGTCATATTTTTTCGCATTAATTATCCCCGAAATCCGAAAACTTCTGCGCTTTACTTCCACTATCGCGGCTGCCTGCACCTACGTAAACAGCCCCGTTGTTAAAGTACAGGGCATATGCGTCACCGCTATGGCCAACACCTGGAATAGTACTAGACGTCCAATAGTAGCCAAAGGTACCAATGTTAATCAGTTTTCCCATAAGGTAGTACCCTGTGACGGGTAAGTAGAAGTAATTTCCAGCATCAGCTGCAGAAGGAATACCTCCGCTGGTAATGCTACTGCTGGTGTTGGAATACTCCTTATGTGTTATTCGTAAGTCTGTTATATTATCTGCGGACTTTTCGGTATTATAGTTCCCCTCTGCTTGCAATACGGATTTCTTCTTAAACCACATACCACCTCTATATAAATGCCCCATAGTAGCCCAAAGTTTATCACCATCCCAACGTGGATCACCGTACATGCAGTACCAAGACATTTCGTTAGCATTGGGAATATTATTAAACGAGGTGTTGGTAGCAGGAACACTTATACCAGAACCAAGGATTGTTGTATTATAGTAGCGAGAAGTACCACTTTGAGGAAAGTCACTGTTATCATTGTTATTAAGCTTTGGCTGGCTGCTGCTATGACCTGCCCAATATTGATCCTGAGCATCCCACATATAATAATTATCACTAGGGTATACTGTTATTTGCAAATCAGCTCTAACTGGGCTATTCTTTCCAGCATCAAATGTTACAGAAGGATAGGTCTTCTTGACTGTTTCTGTAACGTTGGTTACAGCATCGCGGAGGGTGTACTCTATCGTTACGTTGTTGTAAGTGCCAGGGTTTAAAACCATTGTTGCACCATTGGTTGTATAAGAATAGGCACTAGGAAGTGTGAAATCATTTACATTTAGTTCTACACTGTTAGAAGTGGTTGTACCATTACTCAACGTTCCATTATCTGCCAAGTCGAATGTACCTGCGAGCTGATCGGAAGTGTTGTTTGTGTAGATGCGTATCTTTTGAATCTTAGCTCCTGAGATAACTCCGTTTGCATTGTAAGGCATAAAGGTTACATACGCTGCCTTGTGATTTAAAGTGAAGGTATATTTTCCGCTACCTGTTGCATCAGCTACACCGAAGTCGCCATCGTCTGCAATGTGGGCAGCATCGTTAGGAGTACTCTGTGTCTGTGAAGCCTTAATGGTTACCTTGTCTTGTACGCCATTCTTACCAGTATATCGCACCTTGTAAGTACCATTAGAATATGTTCCATTAACCCAGAACTTCGCCTTGGCTGTTGTTGTACTACCAGGAACTGCTGCAATACGAGAGGCAATATCATCTTCTGAACTTTGGTGATAAGTATTGTTGTCATCTTTTACCCAAATCTTATCGTTTGCAGTCCAATAGAAATCAAGTCCGCTGCCTGTGTAAGTGGCAGATGTGCGAGTAGCTGGTTCCGTTTCTGATGAGAACACGGTTCCTGTCTTAGGTGTGTCCTTGCCTGCTGTCTTATCTGTGGCTGTATCATCGCTGGCACAACTGCCAAGGGCAAGTGCAGTCAACAAGAGTGTGCCGAAATAAATACTTTTCTTAGTCATTATTATTCTGTTTTAATTTGTTTGTTACTTGGATGGAAAGCTATTGTTTATTCTTCCCATTCTACTTCTTCGTTCTCGTCTTCATTCTCAAAGAAAGAATGTGCTTTTGCGTTTAAGCCCC